>DAOWEB010000340.1 GCA_030638735.1 Spirochaetaceae bacterium | reverse complement strand
GTATAGTTACTTTGGAAACTTTCAGTTTTTCATGAAGGTGGTTTATATTAACAACACCTTCTGTTTTTAGCTCTTCTATTATTATAATTTGCCTTTTCAGCTTGTTCATAGATTAACAATAGGTTTAAAAGTCAAATATGTCAAGCTAAAGAAAGAATAGACAAATTAATTTATTGACAGAACCAGAAATGTGCGTTTATACTGTAAAAAACACTTTTAAGGAGAAAACATGAAACGAATTCTAATAATGCTGTTGATTTTGGGATGTACAGTCATGGTAATGGCTGAGGGAGAACGTGAATCCAACGAATTGACAATCTACACACCGGCACCTCCGGAACAGGTAAATTTGGTAGTTCCCCTGTTTGAGAAAAAGTATGGAGCTGTCGTTTATGTTGTGGAAGGTGGAACAGGAGAGCTTTTTAATAGAATTAAAGCAGAAGCTGCAAATGTGCAGGCAGATGTTATGTTTACAGGTGGAATAGATTCCGGAGGAAGTTTCAGAGACTATCTGGCTGATTATGTTTCAATAGAAGAAGGTAAGCTTTTTGATCCTGCAAAAACCCATCCCTGGTACAATGCAGTCTATCTTCATCCAATGGGAATTATATATAACACAAACTTAGTCAAAGAGGGAGAAGTAAAAGGCTGGATGGATCTGACAGATCCTAAATGGGAAGGTAAAGTGCTTATGCCGGATCCAAGAAAATCCGGTTCTGCCTTTGGAGAGCTTTTTATCCATCTAAATGCATTCGGTCGGGATAATGGTAAAGGCTGGGAATATTTTAAAAATTTGTATAAGAATCTGATTGTAACTACTTCATCCAGTCACACCTATAAATTTGTAGCCTCCGGTGAATTTCCCCTGGGTATGACCCATGAGCGAAATGCTTATAAATACAGAGATGGAGGATCCCCGGTAGGGTTTATTTATCCTGAAGAGGGAACAGCCGTACGTCCTGATGGTATCTATCTTATTAAGAATGGACCTAACCCGGAGCTGGCTAAAAAATTCATCGATTTCGTTCTATCCAAAGAAGTAATGGAATTACTTAGAGATACCGGATACAGGGTGAATAGAGTAGATGTTACTCCACCAGCAGGATATCCACCTATCGAAGTTATCAAACAAAATGACTACGATCCTGTATGGGCTGCAGAAAACAGAGCAATGATGCTAAATAAATATACAGAAATAGCTGAATCGAATTAAGTATAGTTATCTATTATCTATTTATAAAATGCCGGGAGCAAACTCCCGGCATTCTTTTCATGGAGGGAATATGGCATCTATTGGAGTTAAAGTTGATAATGTAAGTAAGTATTTCGGGAATCTTGCAGCAGTTGATAATCTTTCACTTGAAATTAAACCTGGAGAGCTTTTTACACTACTAGGTCCATCGGGGTGTGGGAAAACTACTTTATTACGAACAATTGCCGGTTTTTATTATCAGGATAACGGACAAATATTATTTGACGAGAAACAAATTGATCTTCTTCCTCCACACAAGAGGAATACTGGGATGGTATTCCAAAGCTATGCAATTTTTCCCTTTCTGAGTGTTTATGATAACATTGCCTATGGTCTGAAAGCTCATGGTGTATCAAAGGCAGAACAAAAAGAACGTGTTATGGAAGCAATCAGTCTTGTACGTTTAACAGGACTGGAAAAAAGACGACCGAACCAGCTTTCAGGAGGACAACAGCAGAGAGTTGCTGTTGCCCGTGCTATAGTCATTGAACCTCAGGTTCTTCTTATGGACGAGCCCCTCTCCAATCTGGATGCAAAATTAAGAGTCGAGATGAGAGTTGATATCAGACGTCTGCAGAAAAAACTGGGAATTACAATGATCTATGTTACTCATGATCAGGAGGAAGCCCTTGCAATTTCTGATCGTATAGCAGTTATGTCAACTGGACGTATTGCTCAAATGGGAAGCCCCTGGGAGATATACCATAATCCTACAGATCCTCATGTTGCAAATTTTATTGGTGTCAGTAATTTTTTTGTTTGTCCTGTTAAATCAATAGACCTGGACAAACAAAAAATAGAGATCGATTTTTATGGTAAGGTTCTGACAACTTCATCACTCCTGAAAGCCGAAACTAAAAAAGTAATTGCATCAGTAAGGCCAGAGGCGATGAGTATTGTTAAACAGGAAAATACTTCCTCAGAAAAAATTAACTTTATAGCAAAAGTTGTAGATATTACTTACCTTGGTTCCGGGTTACGTGTAACCGCCAGTTCTTTGGATGGTGTGGATTTTCAGATTCAGATCAGTCACCCGAAGCAAATTGATAATTTTGTATCCGGCAGTGAGATTATTGTTGAATTCTCACCAGATGATATTACAGTATTTCCTGATGAGAGTGAAAGTAATGAAAATTAATAAACTTGCCATAAGAAGACAGATCTTTGATGTGTGGAATATTCCGGTTTTAATATTAATAGCCAGCTTTTCTGTTTTTCTCTTATATCCAATATTTATGGTTGTTAAATCCAGTATGATAAGTGCAGATGGAACTACAATATCTCTACAAAGTTATATTAAGTTTTTCAGTGTTGCATACTACTACAAAGCATTGGTTAACACTCTTCTTCTGGGTATCCTTGGAACAGCCGGTATAATGATACTGGTTATCCCACTTGCATATCTCTACTCGAGATATAAAATCTTTGGACACACTCTTGTAGGATCAATTCTCTGGATTCCATATCTTACCCCTGCCTTTATTGGGGCATATACATGGTTAATTTTATTTGGAAAATATGGGCTTATAACCAATTTTTTTAGAAATTTTGGAATTATGATACCGTCAATAGGTGGGTTCAGTGGTATTCTGAGTGTCTTTATACTTACCTACTACCCCCTTGGATTTATTCTTCTAATCGGTGCATTTCAGACAATTGACCCCTCTCTTGAGGAAGCAGCTCATAATCTGGGTGCTTCCAATTTTCGTCGTTTCTGGACTGTTACATTGCCCAGCGCTACTCCGTCAATTCTTAATGCATCTCTTTTAGTATTTATACTTATTATTGATTCATTTGGAATACCGGCGATAGTAGGTGTTGGAACACCGGTACTTACAACACTGGTTTTTGGAGAGTTTACATCTGAAATGGGCGGCCCTCCTATTATGGCGGCCACAGGTGCAACTATCCTGCTCTTTATTTCCATGTCTATTCTAATAATCCAGAGGGTTTATCTTCAAAGACGGAGTTTTGTTTCCAGCAGTACCCGTACTATAGAAATGATAAATCCCAAACCTGTAAAAAAAATAGCATTAAGCCTGATATTTTTAATTGTTCTGGTTTTTTCACTTCTTCCAATAATTACAATTATAATCTCCTCCTTTACCGCTGCAATAGGACCGGTGCTGCAATATGGGCATTTTACTCTTGATCATTACAAAAATACATTTTATGCAGTTTTGCGTCCAATGAGGAATTCCTATATTCTTGCTACAATTTCCATGGTACTGGATCTTATTCTTGGGTCACTCATTGGTTATGTGATTATCAGGAAAGGAAAACGAATGGCAACTTTTATTGATGCCTTTGTAGCCCTGCCACTGGGTGTTCCGGGTGTACTTCTGGGTATTGGTTTAATTTTAGGTTTTTCCAGAGGGCCTCTGGTACTTGTGGGAACATCATCAATTCTTATTGTTGCATATTTTGTTCGCCGACTTCCCCATCCTGTTAGAACTGTTTCTGCAATTCTTGCTCAGGTAGATGAGAATATAGAAGAAGCATCTGTTAATCTTGGAGTTCCTCCAATAAAAACCTTTTTCAAAGTTACCACTAGAATGATTTTCCCTGGTATTGCTACAGGAGGATTACTGGCCTGGACCACCTCAGTTTCCGACCTAACCTGTACGATCCTTATTTACCCTGCAAAATGGAAGACTCTGACAGTAGAAACTTATGCTCAAATTAGGGGAGATCTTTATGGGCCAGCTTCTGTTGTTGGAATATTTCTACTACTGTCTGTCATGGTCCCTATTTTTATAGTAAACATGATAACCCAAAGACAGCAGAGAATGAAGACACAGGGAGTAAATGCAAAATAAAGAAAGAACAGTTTAGAAGGAGAAATCTGATATGCCCGAATTTAATACTGCTGTTTGTTTTGACTGGGATGGTACTATTATAGATTCCATGAATGATAAATTCGAGAATTTCATTTCTGCTATAATTAAGGCATTTAATATTGAGATTCAGAATATGGATATGCAGCTTTCAGATCTTCGTAATATGATTGATTTCTGTCATAAAGAATTTGGTGGAGAATTAAGAGTATATCAGTTCGATAATGTAGTTAATTCCTTCAGTCATCCACAGGATTTGCATAGGGTTATACAACTTCTGGTAAAACATCCACATCAACTTAAAAACTCCTCCTACTTCAGGGAGAGACATCTATACACCAACTTTCAGGAAGAGCTGGAAGGAGATACAAGCAGTGATTTTATGTCCTGGGTAAGCAGTATTGGGAATATTCTGGAAATCTTTATGAATATGAAGGATTCTCCACTGGGAAGGTTTCTAGACCTGCCGGACCGAAAAAAATGCTTTGATGTTTTTAATCAGGAAGATACTGATTTAAATACAAAATCTTCTACAAAATGGAAGCCCTTTGACAAAGCTGAAAAGGTTTTAGAGAAAATCTCTACTGCCAATGATCTTTTTGTTGTTTCCAGTCTGCTGACACCCCTGTTAACCGAAGAAGTGAAAAACTTTCCCTTTGCTGATAAAATAATCTCCTGTTTTGGTGGTGATAAAACAGAGAATCTTAACCATGTAAAAACACTGGGGTACCAACGAATTGTGTTTGTTGGTGATATGCCTGCTGATCGGACTGCCGCGGTTAACAGTGGTGCAGATTTCTATCGCATTCATCCGGGAAACACCAGGGGGAATTATGACTGGGAGATGATGATTAAGGTGTTAAATTTAGCAGCTGAAAAGTAATACTTATTATTTAACTTACATATTCTTCCCAGCATTTTTAGATCCCGAGGATCACGGCTAATTACCACATCTTTGATTGGAAAGATTGCAGTCCAGTGTAGCTTTATAAAATATACGGGGAATAACTCTACAAATTGGACCACGAATTTATCAGAGTATTCTTGCGTTTCATCGCTTCCGGTGTATTACAAATTAGATAATTGGATTCAGATACTTTTATCAAAGATCGCAGTTTATCAAAATTCTTTATATGTGATGGCCCAATTGTAGCACTTAGTTTTATTTCTATAGGAAGTAATTCCAGATTTTTTTCAATCAGCAAATCAACCTCCCAGAGGTTTCTGTGATTTATGTAGTAGCTGTTCAAATTACTATTAAAATGACTCTTATTCTTATAAAATTCTGAAATTACAAAATTCTCAAAAAACTGACCTGCTATATTTCCTCTAATCAAATACTCAGCATTATTTATACCAGCAAGATGTGCAGCCAGACCTGTGTCAATGAAATAGAATTTTGATGCTTTAATTATTCTCTTACCCAAATTACGTGAATATGGCTGTAATTTAAAAACAATAAAACTGGCCTCAAGTATTGAAAACCATTTTTTTATAGTTGGAACCGAGATACCAAGATCTGATGAAAAACTTGAATAGTTTAAAATACTCCCGCATCTTGCAGCTGCCAAAGTCATAAATTGATAAAAAATATCTAAATTCCCAATATCATACAGGCTCTTTAGATCCCTTTCCAGATATGTTTGTACATAGGAACTGAACCAGATATTTCTATCCACTTCAGGGTTGCTGATAATTTCCGGATAAAAACCATTCAGAATTGCCAACCCGACCGTCTGTTCAGATTGAACTATCTGCTTTTCTGTTAAATTATTAAACCAATCATTCCAGGTTTCAAAATATAGCTCTTTAGATTCAGAATGAGAGAAAGGAAGTAAGGTCATTAGAGCTACTCTGCCAGCCAGTGATTCGGAAAGATTTTTCATCACTGAAAATTGCTGTGAGCCTGTGAGAAAGAACATTCCTGCCTGGCGATCACTGTCAATTATCTCTTTTATATATGGCAAGAGTTCAGGAACATACTGGAATTCATCAATTATTAAAGGGTATTTATGATTAACCAGAAAATCCTGAGGATCATCTTTTGCCCATAACCTGTTATCCGGTTTTTCCATGGAAACAAAGTTTGCTCTATCAGAAAACATCTTTTTAAGGAGAGTTGTTTTGCCAGACTGCCGGGGACCAACAACAGCAATAGCTGGAAAAGTCTTTATCGCTCTACTAATTGATATTGATAATTGGCGTTCAAAATATTTCATTTAGTGGTAATTTTAAACTGATAAATTAAATATGTCAATATTATTTTTGTTAAAGTGCTTCTACCTTGACAAAAAGTAAAACCAGGATTATCATGAAACCGATTTCATGGAATGTTGTCAAAAATCAGTATTTATTATCAGCAGGTAATTGATGGATAAAAAGAATATTACAATTTCAGATATCGCCAGAATTGCAGATGTTTCAAAGAGCACTGTATCCAGAGTACTCACCGGGAATTCCTATGTTGAAGAATCAAAGAAAATTAATATTCTTAAAGCCATAAAAGAAACTGGCTATGTTCCAAATTTTGCCGCGAGAAGTCTGCGTGGCAGGAGTACCGGAACTATAGGTGTAATTCTCAATCTTGATCCGGATTACCATTTTTCAGACTTCATCTCGATGGAAACCCTTAGAGGTATTAGCTCCTCGGCTTATGCACAGGAATATAATGTATCTGTTATTGTTGAGGAATGTACTTATGCACTACCAAGGATTTTGAAAGATCAAAGTGTGGATGGACTTATTGTAATGGGACTTAAGGAGAAAGAGAAAGCTCTTGAAATAATAAAAAACCCTGAAGACCTATCCATACCTGTTGTTCTTCTTAATTATTCTGAAAACTTTGAGAGATTCCCATCAGTATCATTCAGTAATGAGATCAGTGGCTATGATTTTATGATGCATGTCATTTCAATGGGACATAAAAATGTAGGAACAATTGATTGTTCCCCGGATATTCTGGCAGTAAAGAATAGGATGCAGGGAGTAAGGCGTGCTTTGGATGAATCGGGCTTTGATTTTATACCGGATTGGCACTTTACCTTCAAAGATATTGGCCAGGGAGAAGCAGGTAGAAAAGGAGCAGAACACTTTCTTCAGCTTAAAACAAAACCTCCTATAATAATCGGGTATGATTACTATGTCGCAATTTCATCTATGGCATCAGTTACTGCAGCCGGCTTAAGAGTTCC
>DAOWEB010000362.1 GCA_030638735.1 Spirochaetaceae bacterium | reverse complement strand
AGAAGAGCAACAAATCTGAATGATAATAAGTCTCTTATAATCCATCCTGCATCTACAATATTCAGTGAATATTCACTGGAGGAATGTGAAGAGATGGGAGTCAGGGATACACTGATAAGGCTGTCTGTCGGTATTGAAAATTATAAGGATATTATAAGAGATATAGAGCAGGCCCTGGAGGAATTATGAGGGATTATACAGAAGAACAGCTGGAACGTTATTCCCGTCATATCCTGCTGAAAGATGTGGGTGTAGAAGGTCAGGAGAAACTGCTTGACGGAAAGGTTCTTATAATTGGTGCCGGCGGTCTTGGTTCTCCTTCAGCACTCTATCTTGCTGCTGCCGGGGTTGGGACCATTGGTATAGTTGATGGAGACAGGGTGGATCTTTCAAACCTTCAGAGGCAGATAGCTCACTTTACAAAAGATGTGGGAGTGTGGAAAGCAGATTCTGCATCAGAGAAAATGCGTGCAATTAATCCTGATATTACTGTTATCCCTTACAACAAATATCTCTTTGCTTCAAACATAAAGGAGATTATTGGAGAGTATGATTTTGTTATTGACGGGACCGATAATTTTGCTTCAAAATTCCTGATCAATGATGCCTGCATTTTTGAAAATATTCCTTTCAGTCATGGTGGTATTCTTCGTTTTGATGGTCAGACATTTACGATAAACCCAAATGAGAGTGCCTGTTTGCGGTGTCTGTTCGACAGACCTCCACCACCGGACCTTGTTCCTACCTGTTCAGAAGCTGGAGTTTTGGGTGCGATAGCAGGAATGCTTGGAACAATCCAGGCAGCAGAAGCCTTAAAGTTCCTTACAGGTGCTGGAGAACTTCTTAATAATAAACTCCTCACCTTCAATGCTCTGGACATGAACTTCAGAACAGTAACTGTTAAAAAGAATGATAATTGTCCTGTATGCGGTGAGAATCCGACAATTACAGAACTTGTGGATATTGAACAGGCGGTCTGTGCTCTGGAAGGGAAATAGATATGTTAAAGATAAAAAAGGGTGTGTTTGACGATATGATAGCCCATGCAAAAGAGGGGTTTCCTCTTGAGGTTTGCGGTTATCTGGGTGAGAAGAACGGTATTGTTTCACTTATCCGTCAAATGAAGAATACAGATGAATCAAATGAACATTTTACTTTTGATCCTGCAGAGCAGTTTGAGACCATAAGAGAATTTCGTAAAGACGGCTATAAGGCTGTTGTTGTCTACCACAGTCATCCTGAAACACCTGCCAGACCCTCAAATGAGGATATCAGACTTGCCTTTGATCCGGATGTAAGCTATATAATCGTGTCTCTTGCAGATAACACAGCAGTTGTAAAATCATTCATAATTGAGAATTCCAATGTGACCCTTGAAGAGATTGAAATAGTTTAAAATGCAACCTTAGGAGTAAAAATATGGGAAATAATAAAAAGCTTTCAATAATATGTTTCAGCGGAGATTTTGATAAGGCAGTAGCAGCGCTGACTATGGCCACTGGTGCAGCGGCTGTTAACTGGGAAGTGAATCTGTTTTTCACTTTTTGGGGATTCAATATTATTAAAAAGAGGGGCGGACATTATCCCGTTGGAACAGGATTCCTTGCAAAGGTTTTTAATTTATTAATGGGAGGAAGAAAGAGTGCTCCTCTTAGTCGTTTGAATTTTTGGGGTGTATCTCCAAAACTTATGACTGGTATGATGAAAAAACAGAATGTGGCAACTTTAGAGGAGCTTTATCAGGCAGCAAAGGACCTTGGTGTAAATTTGTTTGCATGTGAAATGTCCATGAATATTTTTGGAATGAAAAGGGATGATCTTGATCCTGCTGTAAAAGAAGTTATCGGGGTCCCATCATTTTTAAAGTATTCGGAAGATGGTGAAACGCTCTTTATTTAACAATACCTGCTTCGAGGGAGACAAGAAAAAATGGCTGTACAGACATTAGATATAACAAAAGATCACTGTCCAATGACCTTTGTAAAAGCAAAACTTGCTCTGGCAAAAATAAACAGTGGAGATATACTGGAAGTTACTCTTTCTGGCGGAGAACCTTTGGAGAATGTGCCGAAAAGCGCTGAGGAAGAGGGTCATGTAATTATCAGTATCGAAGAATCAGGTGATAATTATCTGATTAAAATAGCTAAGAAATAAAAATCCCACAGGAAGGTCTTAGAGTTTTTATTTACCTTCTACTGCGATTTTTATATCTTCCAAATCCTCTTTAAGTGCTTTTCTGGTAGCACCAATAAATAGAAATCCCATTATAGACATTAGCTTTGCTTTAAAAGTAATCAATTCTGCATCAAAACTCATTATAAGGTCTGTAGATTCTCCATTTTTTGTTAAGCGTAACTCAGTTTTATAAATAGCTCCATGACTTTCTGCTCTGGTCCTGTAATATTCATTATCCACTGCTTCTGTTATCCACATTACTTCAGTAGCTGTCTGGCCAAACATTGTTCGGGTTTCTCTCCATTTTAAACCGATAAATTCATTTTCATTTTTTTCGAGTATTTCTATTTTTTCAATACCTTTAATATTGTTTACCGATCCTTCAATATCAGTTATTACCTTCCAGACATTTTCTTTTGAATTATTAATAGCTATACTTACTTGGATTTTCATTATGAGGATGCTCCTAATTTAAATTTTTAGATTGTATTATCTCGCTCTTTTAAGTTAGGATAAGTTAATGTAACTGTCAATAAAATAAGCAGGATAGTAAGGTCTATATGAAACCATCACTAAATTCCAATAAAGGATTCCGTGTTGTAAGTCTCAGGACAATTATTTTACTTCCCCTTATAATATTCGGATTTGTTCTTATTTATGGCTTTATGACATTACTGGGTGGAATTATTCCTGTAAATACAGGACGAAGTGCTCCTTCTAAAGGTCAGCAGATTTATTTGCTTAACAATGGATATCATATTGCACTAGTTCTGCCCAGAGACAGTTGTCCTTATGGGGAGATCTTTGATACCCCTCTGAATTTATCTGGTCAGGGCGGGTATTTCTACTTTGGCTGGGGTGACCGGCAGTTTTATCTGGGGACACCTACAGTCCTGAATATTGATTGGTCTATGGCTGTTAAAGCACTTTTTATCCCCTCTCCATCAGTTCTGGAGGTTTTATATATCCATAAAATATCACCAAATAAACCTGGAGTTACTCAATTACTGATAACTGAAGATGAACTTGCGGGTCTTTATAAGTACATACAAGAAGCTTTTATGGACTCTCAGAGATTACCGGAACAAATAGCTCCTGATGAGATTGACCAGGCATTCCAGGGGAGTGTCTTTTTTGAAGCCCGGGGTTCATACAGCCTTTTTTATACCTGTAACAACTGGACATCCAGGGGATTGAAACAGGCAGGCATCGGCACACATCTATGGACTCCTTTTACATGGGGAGTGGAATATTAGATTGTATTTGTAAAACTTGGTGATAAATAGTGGCAATGGCTGAAATAATAAGCCATTGCCTTTAATTAATCTGAATGTTTTAAAGTGCAAATAGAGATAGTAGAGAACCGATAAGACCAAGAATTACAAAAACTATTACAGGCTTAACAGGCATTACTCCATCATTTTTCATAGCTTTACCAAACATTCCAAAAACCAGTGGATGTACTAAAAATGGCATTGCAAAGATAAAAGGAATTAAATCAACTGTTCCATGACCAAACATACCTCCCTGTACCGCAGCAAAAAGACCGAAGTGTGATATAGCAGAAGATGTTGCCATTGCAGCATTCCATATAGATATATCTGCAAAATGCAGAAGAAGGAAACTTCCAAATACAGCCATAAGCTGCCAGCCAAAACTAAAGAGCATTAAACCATGTACCTCTTTTGTTTCTTCACCATTGGCCCCTCGTAGTACTTTCAGGGCAAAGAATGTTATTACCATACCTATAAGTACAACAATTGCACCGGGAAGAGCCATTAACTGATTTTGACGGGCGCTGATAGCTAATATTGTAAAAACAAAAATATGGCCAAAAAATGGTATATTGATCATAATCGGAGCACGGGCAGATGCTTCATGACCAAGATCTCCTGCAGTACATGCACCTGTAAGCCCTGAATGGGAAAGAGAACCTGCCATCCCAGGCGCCAGGTTCCTTACATGATTTGCCTTTCCGTAATGGATAAGGAGTAATATTCCGCCAAACATCCATAAAAGTTGTCCAAAAAATCCATAGCCCATTACTTTGGTCATTTCATCTATCTGAAATGCCTGCAGAATTCTGGATCCTCCTATTAAAAAATTAGCTGCCAGTACAACTGGAATCCCTGCAAAAAGTAAAGATCGCATTGTAGGTCCAAAAAGCCAGTTTGAAAAAATAAATCCCAATCCTGCAGATAATAGCATTGCAAAAAAGATCTGTGGTAATGGAATTATATTTTTAACCCACATGGATATAAAATAAGAAGCAATAAGCAGACTCAGGATAATAATAATCTCAAAGAATCCTTTTATCAGATACTGTGATTTATTTTTTATTTTTGCTTTGGGATCAATAAGAATAATAGCACCCATCAGCCCAAGGTAAGTCAGAATAGGAAATGCCTGTGCAAGTGGACTATTACCAGTTTTTCCCATTATTATTGTGTAGGCTCCCTGAATGGCAATAAGAATAAAAAATGACCGGATTATAAAAAAAAGTTGAGTTCTTTTTGTTCCAAGAATTACTTCCTCTTCGGAAAGTACAACCAGATCTTCAATGTCAAGATGCTTTTTTGAGATAAGCTTTTTAAGCTCCTGTCCCCCAACAAAAAAGGTTACAATAAGTACTACTACAGTAACTTTGCTCATAAAACCTACAATGGTGAATTCCGGAAGACCTGCAGCTGCCACACCGCTTTTTTCCAATAGGAATCCCATTAATAAACCAAATACTACAATAATAAGAATTGGTGAATATTTTGTTCCTGCAACTACAGTTCTTGAAATTATTACAATGGGAATAAGTAGAATAAATGCTAAAAATAGTTGATTAAAACTCGAAAAATCCAATATTGACTCCTGTAAATGTTTATTTGTGAAGATATCAGATAATACACGCTTATATTCAATTTTGCAATAAATT
>DAOWEB010000002.1 GCA_030638735.1 Spirochaetaceae bacterium | reverse complement strand
GGAGGATTCAAATCTTTTATTCCTTTTGATGAGGTAGTAGATACTATGCTGAAAGTCGGAAAATCTATGTCTTCAGATTTAAAATGCACCTGTCTGGGAGGATTGGCAATAACACCTACAGCTGTATCAAGTATGAGGCCCTAAAGATATACAGACCAAGGAATATGGTGAGTTTACAGAAGACTTTGTCTGATTAGATCTATTTCTGAAACAGATATTCACCTGAATTAGCCTTGAATTTATACTTATCACCCCGATAAACGGAATGGAGCACTTCGATAGGTATGTTGTTCCGATCATAAGTGACGCTCTCAAGTTTCATGCAGGACGAAGGTTCTTCCAATCCTAACAACTCCATGTCCTTTTCGCTCGTTATTTCAGCACTGAATATCTGAGTGGAATGATGTAAGTTGATATCAAATTTTTCTACCAATATGTGATAAAGAGAACCCTCAAGATCCATATCAATAATTCCTCTAAACTCATCGTAGGAAAGATAGCTTCTCTCAATAAGAACCGGTTCCTTATCTGCCAGTTTGATTCGAAGGATAAAGTTTACCATTGCACCCTCCGGTAATTGCAGCAATTCCCTTATATCTGCCGGAGCCTTCCTTACATCAATCTTTAGTGTTTTTGTGACAGGTTCTACACCATACTCCAGCATATCATCGGTAAAGCTGGAAATATTCCCTGTACCATAGATAAAATCCTTAGGTTTATCAGCAATCAGGAATGTGCCTTTCCTTCTTTTTCTTACAAGCATTTTCTCATTAACCAACTCGTCATAGGCTTTACGTACAGTCATCCGGTTGACTTTAAAATTTTTTGACAGTTCCTCTTCGGTGGGAAGCTGGTCACCTATTTTTATCTTCCCTCTCTTTATCATTCCATAAAGCCAGGAACGGATCTGCATATATTTAGGGATTTTACTGTTTTCGTCAATTTGAAAATATGCCATATCAGGCATTAGCATATACAATTAGACATTTAATCACAAGGACTTGACAGCCATAACACTTAATTGTATATTTGTTTATACAATTAACTTGATAAGAGTAAGGAAGAAATAATGGAAAAAATCCCGGGATGGAAAGATAAAATACTATTTACTCCAGGGCCCCTCACTACCAGTAATACAGTGAAACAGGCAATGCTTCGCGATCTGGGGTCCCGTGATATTGAATTTATTTCAACCGTAAAACGGATCCGTGGCAAGCTCCTGAAACTGGGAGGAGTCAGTGAAAAAGGCTACGAGGCAATTCTTATACAGGGAAGCGGTACTTTCGGTATTGAGTCTGTAATATCCAGTACCACCCCTGAGAATGGTGGCTGGCTGGTAATTGCAAACGGGGCCTACGGCCACAGGCTGGCACAGATTGTAAAAACTCTGAATTTCCAGTGTGAAATCCTGAAATATGCTGAAGATCAGATGCCTGTTCCTCAGGACGTTGCCGATGCACTGGATAAAAACCCGGATATAACTAATGTAGGTATAGTTCATTGCGAAACATCAACAGGAATGTTCAATCCTGTCGAGGAAATCGGTATTCTGGTAAAAGAGCGGCAAAAAACCTTTTTTGTTGATGCCATGAGCAGTTTTGGTGCTGTTCCGATCGATATTGAAAAATCAAAGATCGATTATCTGGTTTCGTCTGCCAACAAATGTATTGAGGGTGTTCCCGGATTCAGCTTTATTATTGCTAATCATAATTCTCTGGAAAAAATAAAAACGTTTTCCTGCAGCAGCATTGTCCTTGATTTGTATGCTCAATGGCAGGGACTCGAAAAAAACGGCCAGTTCCGTTTTACCCCCCCTACCCACTCGATTCTGGCATTTGCTCAGGCAATCAAAGAACTGATTGAGGAAGGAGGAGTAGAAGGGAGAGCAGTCAGATATAAAGAAAATTATGAAACCCTTATTCAGGGGATGGAAACCATGGGATTCAAACTATATCTTCCGGAAGAGAAAAGAGGATATATAATAACATCTTTCAGATATCCGGAAAAATCAAACTTTGACTTTAATACTTTCTGTGACTCTTTAAATGATAAAGATATAGTTATCTATCCGGGAAAAGTGAGTAATGCAGACTGTTTTAGAATCGGTAACATCGGCAGGATATTCAAAGCCGATGTGTTAAATCTGTTAAATGCGATCAAAGCAAGCGTAGAAGAATTGAATATATCATTGTAATAACTGCCTTTTAAAAGGCCAATAATAATTTAGGAGTTTATTTATGTCTGACAATTCTGTAATTAAATCACTTTCACCCGCAGGAAAAGTGCCTCAGGATGTTCGTAAGGAAGCAAAACAGTATCAGATGCTGGATACTGACAGCAATGGTAATACCGTATCATTTGTTATGCTGGACTGTTCGGGGACTACTATGGATAGGTATGTGGATGCCCCGGCAATAGTTTTTGTTGAAGTTTTTAAAGATTTTGGTGTGGAAATTACAATGCAGGAGGCCAGAGTACCCATGGGACTCAGAAAAGACCTGCATATCAAACAACTGACGGAGATTCCAAGTGTAAGAGAAAAATGGAAAGCTGTACACAATAAATACCCCGATCAGAAAGATGCTGATGCTATGTTTAAGATATTTGTTCCCAAACAACTGAATGTTCTGCGAAATGGGAGTTATTCAACATTACTTCCCGGAGTTTCAGAACTTACAAAGGACTTCCGGAAAGAAGGTATAAAAATAGGAGTGACCACTGGTTTTATGCGTTCAATGCTTGATATTTTACTGGAAGGTGCCGCTCCCCAGGGATTTATCCCGGACACTTCTGTAGCTGGTGATGAAGTTGAAGCACCACGGCCTATGCCTTTTATGGTTCTTAAGAATCTTGAAAGAATGGGTGTAAAGAATGTCGCCAAGGCTATGCGTTTAACTGTAAAGGTTGATGATACTGTTTCCGGAACCGGAGAGGGATTTCCAATGTGCTGGACAGTAGGTGTATCAAAATGGAGTAACTACGTTGTCGATAGTTATGCAGTTGCCAAAACACTATCAGCAGATGAATTAGTAATAAAAGAGCAGGCTGCCAAAGAAAAACTAATTACAGAAGGTGGAGCTCATTATGTCATTGATGATTTAAGAGATTTACCTGCAGTCGTAGAAGATATTAATAAACGACTTGCAAATGGAGAGAATCCCTGGGATTAAAATCTTAGGTAGAGACGCCCTATAGGGCGTCTCTACGATACATACCACAGAAAGAAATCGGAATTTATTAAATAAACCTGCATGCCCAATTATTATGACCATTGTATTGAATTTCATTAATGTGGTACGTTTCAGACAGATTAATGTCCATTGGTCATTAAGGAGATTTTAATATTATGCATAAAGACCTAAAAGAACCCTTTCACTGGCGAACATCTATTGCCTATAAAACAAAAGATCGAATTGTTGTCAGAGGCTATGATATCAATGATTTGACTGGGAATATTGACTTCACATCTATGGCATACCTCGTCTGGACCGGTAGTCTTCCACCGGAAAACTATAAAAAAATGTTAAATGCCATGCTGGTATCATTAAGTGAGCATGCCTTCTCTCCTTCTGCTGCTTCATGCAGGTTTGTACGGTCC
>DAOWEB010000109.1 GCA_030638735.1 Spirochaetaceae bacterium | reverse complement strand
ATTTACCTGAAGTGCTCCTGTCTCTATTCTTTCTCCAAGACTATCTACAGCACCTGTAAGTACACCCAAATTACTAAATTCTACTATAAAAGTATCTGCAGTACTGTTAATATCGCCTACATCTGCAAGGGTGTTTGTGCTGATTTCTGAATCCGGATCAATTATTACCTGTCCCTGCCACTGGTTTTCAACACCAGCTACTTTAGTAAAATTAACTCTTAATGTATGTGTATTTCCAAAGGAATCATAAACTGCCTTATCAATACTCCAGGTACCTTCTCTGGTCTCTATAGCACCGGAACCTTCATTTATATCATGTGTCCGTTTGTCAAGATTACAAGCCAGTTCAACTTCCGAAGTTGCTGATGCAGGATCTTTACTTCCTACAGGAACAATAAGATTACCAACATCCGCAGCTGCATTAACAAAATTCTGTCCGTCGATTGTCTCAGACTGCCATCCCTGAACCCTCATTCCATTTGCAGGATTGATAAGTGTTCCATTTTCATCAAGACCAAAAGCACCTGCTCTGGTATAGAATTCCTTGGCTCCGGCACTCATTACAAAAAAACCATTCCCCTGAATAGCTAAATCTGTCATAACACCGGTTGTCTGCATAGATCCCTGTGTATGAATGGTATCTATTGAAGCTACTGTCATACCAAGTCCTACCTGTTTGGGGTTAACACCACCAAGGTCTTCTGTAGGTCTTGCTGCTCCGGACATGGTCTGTGAAAGCATATCCTGAAAATTGACTCTCCCTTTCTTAAATCCAATAGTATTAATATTTGATATATTATTACCAATTACGTCCATTCGGATCTGATGATTCTGAAGTCCTGAAACTCCTGAATATAGTGATCTCATCATAAAGCAGCCTCCTGTTCGCTTACCTTTTCTACATTTTTATAGTCATAATATTTTCCATCAATCAAAATCTGTGGAAAATCTCTGCCGGAAACTTCTTCTACCTTTCCACTAATCATTTTATCGCCATCAATAACTTCTACCCATTTTCCAAGAAGATTCAGAGCATTACTTTGTCCCAACATTCCCGAAAGCTCATTAAATCCATTACTCATATTTGTCATCTGTTCAAGGGATGAAAACTGAGCCATTTGAGAAATAAACTCTTTATCTTCCATAGGTGCTGTTGGATCCTGATAGCTAAGCTGGGTTATTAGAATTTTTAAAAAATCATCTTTATCCAGGGTATTATCATTTACCTTACCGCCGCTTAAGGCTTTATTAAAGGTATCATTTTGTATATTAACCCTTGCCTGCTCAGAATTTGAAAGTACACTTGTAAAATCCATATTACCCTCCATCACACTACAAGATCGATAAGATATTCTGATTCACTTATCATTGTAGGTATATTCTCATCAATCAATTCTATCTGTTTTGAAATATCACTGCTCTGTTCTCTCTCATTAGAACCTGAATGCTCTCCGCCTACAGAAACATTAAGGGCTGCTGTATCAAAACCATTTTCTTTAAAAGCCCTTTCAAGGTTCTGTAGGTTCTGTTCAAATATTTCTTTTACAGCGGAACTGTCAACAATAATTTGCCCTGCTATCCTATTATCGGTAAGACTTAGTCTTATCCTTACACTTCCCAGTTGTTCAGGCTTAAGAATTAACTTTATCTCACCTGAGCCGCCATCTTTTAGAATTACACTGGATTGTTTTACAATTTTACTGTTAACATTTTCTTCCAGCTGCTTCATTAAAGCTGAACTGCTTGCTGTTGTCAGTGTTTTTGACTCACTGGAAAAATTATCTTTGACATGAGTCAATTCAATTACAATAGGTTTGGATTCCTGATTATTGTCAGAATTAAGCTGCTCAGAAGAAACAACAGAAAATTTACTACCTTCCCTTTCTGCATTTAATTCAGTTTGTTTAACTCTTGAGTTTTTTATATCTGTCTGCCTAAGATCAAGAACTGATATTTTAGCCTTAGTAATTTTAGAGTCTTTTTTTACAGTATTCTTTTTATCAGATGAATTCTTTTTTTCATCACTCACTGTCTTAAGTAAAACAGAATCCTTTAAATCTACAGAGACTCCTGTTTCAAAATTTCCCCTGGAAATATTAACATCATTAAGAATAATTGATGATTCAACTGATTTGTCCACAGCTTCCGGGTTGATAACAATTGTTTCACTATAATTATCAGAAAGAAGCTCCTCGGCTATGTTACTTTCCACTTTAACAGTTTCAGATTTATCTAAGATACCAGAAATATTCTCTTCCGGGCTTTCACTATTTTTGCTCTTTTTTAATCCAGCTTTTAAATTATCAGTTCCAACTTTTCTAAGACTGATAAGTTTTTCATTTTTATGCTTCAGTTGTTTTTCAGAATCTTCATTTTTTTCAACAGCCGGTTTTAATTTTTCTTCTACATCACTTTTCTTCATTTTTTTATATTCAGATGATGCAGTTTCAAAAACTTCATTAAATTTCCCTTTACTCTGCAAATTATCAGTTTCTACAGACCTAACCATCTTTGAATCATTAGAGTCAAAACTATTATCAACCCTTTGCAAAGGCATCTGTACTGGAAGCAAACATCCCTCCGTTTAATCTATGGTTTTTTCAGCATCTTACGATTAAGCTCTGCAGCCCTGTCAGCAGGCATCAATGAAAACCAGTATGATACAATTGAATCCGTACCGGCTTCCTGTGCAATAAGCTCAGTAGCACGAAAGATATCAATAATATCCTGATCTGCCATACCCATAAGCCTGGCAACTGCATCTTTCGGCGGCATACCGGTAAAATATGCAGAAGCTTGCCGTAAGTTCCTACTTCTATCTTCGTACGCTTTTAAACGATCATTAAACGATTTTTCTCTATCTTCCAATGATTTTTCCTGCTCTGTCAGGATTTCCAGCTTCTGCTGCACTTCTGCTTCTTCTAAAAGAATCTCATTTTCACGCTTATCCAGCTCTTCACCCCTTATATCCAGAGCCTGAACCTGTTTGTCCAGCCGTTCACGATCAAGAAGTAAAAAATCATCAGGATTATCCAATTTTTCCGGAGAATCCAGACCAACAAGCTTAAGAACAGGTGCAAACCTGTATCTCACATCGACTATTCCCAGAAAATCAAACCACAACAGTCCCCCAAGAAACAGAACTGTAATTAATAAAATGAGTAAAATTATTCTTAAGCCCGAACGGGTTGATCCTGCCAAAACTGCCTCCCTTAAGCAGACTGTACTTTATTAATACGCTTTCTTAATGCTATCCCAATACTTATGTCATCAATTTCTTTTATTTCTTCCAAAGCCTGTTCTTTATAATAAGTGAGAGCTTCTTTGTCCTTTAGTTTATCCAGTACTTTTCTTTTATTTGATGCTTCAATATATTTAGTTTGTACCTTTTGTTTTTCAGATTTATATGTATCAAGCTTAAGATTTGCCTGGCGAATCTCATAATTAAGTTTTTGAAGATACATTTCGGATATTTGAAGCGTATCCATTCCAGAATCCGTTAAATTGTATTTAAAAAAAGTTTTAGTTTTTTCAGATTTATAATCTCTTATTCTACGTTCCATAGAATTACACTTACTCACAATCTGACCCAATTTAATTTCCCATTTTTTTTCATCATACGCTCTTAGTTCAAGTAATTTTTCCAGGTTAAATCGAAACCGCTTCATTTGAAGGCTCCTGTGGTTGCATAGGCGAGCAGTCAACTTGTTGACGACCAGCCTTAAAAGGTATTTTTATCCCTGAAATTTCTTCTGCAAGTGTTAATGTTTTAAAAATATCTGCTTTTTCTTCAACCCTTTGTTGTAAAAAATTACGAATCAGCTCAATCTTTTCAATTGCTTCATCAATATTTTTATTACTTCCTTCTGCATAAGCTCCGACATTTATTAAATCTTCCGCATCTGTATAACTGGCAAGGAGAGTTCTAATTCTCCCCATAGCATCCTGCTCTTCGGAACTTGTAATTTTATTACCCAGCCGGGATAGGGACTGAAGTATATCTATGGCAGGATAATGATAACTTTGTGCAAGTTTCCGTGAAAGAATTATATGTCCATCCAGAATTCCACGAACATTATCTGCCACAGGTTCATCCATATCATCTCCGTCTACAAGAATGGTATAAAACCCCGTAATAGTACCCTTTTCAGAGGTTCCACATCTTTCCAGCAACTTAGGAAGAAGTGAAAAAACAGAAGGAGTAAATCCTCTTGTTGCAGGAGGTTCCCCTACTGCAAGACCAATTTCTCTTTGAGCTCTGGCAAATCTTGTTATTGAATCGAATAGAAGCATTACATTTTTTCCCTGATCTCTAAAATATTCGGCTACAGCAGTAGCCACAAATGCGGCCCTTACACGTGAAAGAGGAGGAGTATCGCTTGTTGATACTATTATTACAGATCTGGACAGACCTTCCTCACCAAGATCAGATTCAAGAAACTCTTTAACTTCTCTTCCACGCTCTCCTATTAAAGCAATAACATTTATATCTGCATGAGTATTTCGGGCAATCATCCCAAGAAGTGTTGATTTACCAACACCTGAACCGGAAAAAATACCAATCCTCTGGCCCATACCAACAGGGGTTAACGCATCTATAGCACGCACACCTGTAATAAGTCTTTTGGTAATTGATTTTCTTTTTAATACGTCCGGAGGTGTATTACTGACAGGAAAAGACTCTGCAGAACCAATTGACCCCTTTTCATCCATAGGATGTCCCATACTATCCAGAACCCGGCCAAGAAGCCGTTCTGATACAGGTATGGATAGATATTCTCCCATGGCAACAACAGTACATCCGGGTTCTATTCCTTCCATATCATCAAAGGGCATTAACTGAACAATTTCATTATGAAAACCGACAACCTCAGCTCTGATCAGACCTTTCCCGCGAGGAACAAATATATGACACAATTCTCCAACAACGACCTGAGGCCCAAGGCTTTCAATAATCAAACCCTGTACTTTCTGAACAACTCCACTGTATTTTATAGGATCTACTTTGTTCAGAACGGCCTCATATTTCTCAAACATCAATTGACTCCCTTTGTTTTAATAGGGACCAGATCAAGTATTTTTTCTTCGATTTCATGAAGCTGAGAAGAAATTCTGGCATCGATTTCACCAAAATCAGTTTCAATTATACATCCACCCTTATCAACAGTAGAATCTTCAACAACTGTAACTGAACGTATATTTTCCACCATTCGCATAAAATCTTTTATATGTTCAGATGTAAGCTCTACATCTGCAAGATTGACTTTAATCAGAACTTCTCCTCTGCTTTTCAATTTCCGTAATGCCTGAATAACATTGTTTACAACAACATTTTTCTGATTTTCGGAAATAACCTTTACAACTTTTTTTGCTATCATAACAACAAGATTGATAACCTGTGTTTCTGATTCATCAATTATATCATTACGTTTTTCGATGGTTTTATCTATAATGGCATGAAGCTGCTGAACAAGTCTTTCAACCTCTACCTGACCCTCAGCATAACCTGTCTCCCGACCGGCCTCGTATCCTTCTTCCTGAGCTTTCTTTCTGACTTCTGCAAGTTCAGCTTCCACCTTCTCTGTCAGCTCTGATGCAGATTTCTCAGCATCAGATACAAGTTTTTCTGCTTCATCTTCCGCCTTTTTTTTAAGCACCTGGATTTCATCAGTTTTCTGCTGTACTTCCTCAAAAGCACGCTGATCTGCATCCCGAAGAATCTGTTCAACCCTGGACTCAGCAGCCTTAATCATATCCAGCTTCTCTTTTTCCCAGTCATTTTTGAACAGTTCTGCTTCTTTTCTTAAATCATCAGCAGTAGGACCTTTATACTCTTCTACAGCCGGAGCCTCTTCTACAACCTCTATTTCCGGAAAAGGAGAATCAAGAGTTACCCTGTTATTAACATTAGTAATTTCCATTGCTCTAAAAACATTTTTTGCCATAACTATTCCCCCTCTTGTCCTACGCTACACAACCATCTCATCTTCACCGGATCTTGCAACAACAATTTCACCACTGTCTTCAAGTTTTCTAATAATAGAAACAATTTTCTGTTGAGTCTCTTCAACATCTTTAAGTCTGATTGGACCCATATATTCCATCTCTTCTTTAAGCAATGCGGCTGCACGCTTGGACATATTTTTGTAAATTTTATCCTGAACTTCACCTTCAACACCTCTAAGTGCCTTTGCAAGTTCAGCTGTATCAACCTCACGAAGAACCTTTTGTATGGCTCTGTCATCAAGAAGTACAATATCTTCAAATACAAACATCCTCTTCTTTATCTCTTCTGCCAATTCAGGATCTTCCTCTTCGAGAGATTCAATTATCAGTTTTTCTGTAGATCTATCTACAAGGTTAAGAATTTCCACTATGTTTTCAACACCACCTGCAGCTGTAAAATCCTCGCTGGATAAGGTTGAAAGCTTCTTTTCCAGAACCCGCTCTACTTCACGTAATACTTCAGGAGAGGTTCTATCCATTGTCGCTATACGTTTGGCTACATCTGACTGAACATCCGCAGGTAAAGCACCCAGGATAACAGAAGCCTTTGCAGGTTCAAGATAAGCAAGTATTAAAGCAATAGTCTGAGGGTGTTCCTGCTGAATAAAGTTTAACAGATGAGCAGGATCGGTTCTTCTGATAAAATCAAAAGGCCGTACCTGCAAACTGCTTGTAAGTCTGTTTATTATATCAACTGCTTTCTGGGAACCTAAAGACTTTTCAAGAAGCTCTCTGGCATAATCAATACCACCGGAAGTAATAAAGTCCTGAGCCATCATCAACTCTTTAAATTCCATAAGAACTCTGTCACGTTCCTCTGGTTCTACATTATCAAGACGTGCAATTTCAAATGTCAGAGTTTCAATTTCATCTTCTCTGAGATGTTTAAAAATCTCTGAAGAAATTTCAGAACCAAGTGTTACAAGGAAAACTGCGGCTTTCTGACGTCCTGTAAGTTCCTTTTTAATCGCTTTTTTACTACCTGCATCAGCTGCATTTGCCATTTCCTACTCCTCTACCAGCCATGTTCTAATAAGCTGTGCAACATCTTCAGGATGTTCTCTGGCCATATTGATTGCATTCTCCTGCATCTCCATTCTGGCTCTTTCTTCCACAGACATAGCAACATCCATCTCTTCTTCTTCCGCACTCTTTAAAGCTGCTTCTCTCATCATTTGATGCTGTCGTGCAAGCTCTTCTTCACGGAGCCGCCTTCTTCGTTCCATTTCTCTGGATATAATCCGGAAAATTATAAAAGCTACAATTATTACAGCTACACCAATAATAGAATATAATACAGCCTGCTGCACCCTTTTCTGATTCCGGAATTCTTCATCTTCCTTCTCAAACTGATCGGCCCTGTTAAACTGTATATGCTGGGCAACAACAGAATCACCTCTTGCCTTATTAAATCCAATTGCATGTTCAATAAGAGTCTGAGCTTTTTTTATCTCCTCATCACTGACAGGAGTATATTCTCTTTTTATTATACCGCCATTTTCAAACTGAATTTCACCCTTATCATCATAGATACGTCTCCAGGTACCATCAATAGCAGCTCCAACAGTTATTCTTTTAATCTCCCAGGGGCTCTTTTCTTCATAAATATTTCTTGTATTAATTTCCTCATTAACAATAGCAGATGTTTTAGAATAATTACCTACAAGATTATCAAGATCTTTATATGCAGGAGGAGTTTGTCCCTCCTGTCCCGGAGGTCCCTCAGGATTAAAACCTGTCCCGCTGAATTTTTCAGAAAGATCCTCACTTGATCTTGTAATTGAAAGAACAAAATCCGATTCATCATAAGGAGTGCTGGGATTATCCTCTTTTGTTGTAATAGGATAATGTTCCTCAGTTGTAACTGTCTCTTTTGTAAAATCCAGATCAATATCAACCTTGGTAATACTCATCCTCTCCTTACCGAATATCTGTGCTAATTCTATAAATATCTGTTCTTTATATGAATTTTCAAGAGTTTGTTTCTGTTTCAACTGTCTGCCTGATAATTCAAGTCTGTCAAAATCGGCAAGATCACCAAAATTATTTAAAACAGTCCCTCTGTAATCTGAAATAACTATATTATCAACAAGAAGTCCTTCAACAGCAAATTGAACAAGCTTTACAATTCCCTCTATCTTTTTCCTGTTTGACACAATATCAGATCCGGGTCGTGGTGTAATAATTACAGATGCAGTAACAGGATTCTGATCCTCTGCAAAAAGTTTATCCTCCGGCAGAACAAGAGTAACCTGTGCTGAATCAACATCATCAAGTGCTTCTATATGGTCCTGAAGATTTTCAGTTACTGCCTGTCTCAGATTGATATTTCTCTCAAAATCGGTCAGAGACCAACGATCCATCTTAAAAATATCCCAGGGGGATGTGCCTGAAGGAATCAGATCCTCTCTCATTAGAATTGAAACCATTCTTTGAGCTGTTTTTCTGTCTGAAACATAAATTCGACCTTCTTCGGTAATTTTATGCTCCACACTCTCCTGATCCAAACGCATGGAAATATCATCCAGTTTTTGAGGATCACTAATAGGAGATGTTATGAGAAGAACCATATTCGGCTCAGAACTGAAATTGGCCAATAGAACAAGACCAGTCAGAGTAACACCAATTATGGCAAAAAGAATTATTTTTTGTACAAGGGACCATTTGCCCCATAGTACTTTTACCTGTTCTCTAAATTTATTTAACCATTCATTCATTCTCCCCTCCCAAAAAGAATGCTCACCAGGAATAATCTTATCTAATATTGATTATCTCCCGATAGGCCTTTATTGCATTATCTACTACAGACTTTGTCAGAGTTATTGCTAAGTTGGCCTTACTCATAGCAATTGTCACATCATGTACATCTACACTGTCAGGATTAATTATATACTGCTCTGTTAAAGCAGTACTTTCCTGGGCAAGATCATTTACTCCGTTAAGTGCATCTATAACCATCTCACTGAATGAAGAAGCACTCTTTTCAACATCCTGTCCTTCATGAAGCCGACCGGGAATATGAGCAGAATCAGTTCGAAGAACATCTACAGCATTTCCGCTTACCTGATTTATATCAAGAAAATTCATCTACTACCTCCCAATTTCCAGTGCTTTCATAAACATAGACTTACTGCCGTTAATAACAGCTACATTTGCCTCATAGGATCTTGAAGCTGATATCATATCCACCATTTCTTCTACAATATTAACATTAGGCATTTCAACATAACCCTTCTGTGGGCCGGTTTTAATTGCATCAGGATGTGTTGGATCATAGACAAGTCGGGGATCTCCATCCAAATCCTTGTCAATTTCAACAATCCTTACCCCTTTTCCAAGACCATTATCCATTTTTTCAGGTAAAAAAGGAGAACGCCAGTAAGGTTCCTGCACTTTAGGTCTAAAAATAACCCTGCTACGTCTAAAGGGACCGCCTTCCGGGGTCCGTGTGGTATCAACATTTGCAATATTGTTTGATATAACATCAAGCCGGGTACGCTGTGCACTTAATCCGGATGCTGCTATGTTAATACTACTGAATATACCCATATATTACCTACCTTAATACTATATTTAACTGAGTAAATTGATTAGAAATGGATCTTGTTAACAGATCATATCTAAGTTGATTCTGGAGAAGGAGCATACTCTCCTGCTCTGCATCAACATTATTTCCATTATTATCTGTTTGTGTAAGATAATCTAAAAACCTTGAAGGACGTACATCACTGTAGTCCTGAACCCTGTCAAAGGAAATATGTTTTTCATGAGTAAGAGCGGCCTGAGGTTTACGTACGTCTTCAGAATCCAGTGCCCGTTTAAGTTCAGCTTCAAAATTCAGAGAACTCCTTTTAAAATTCGGTGTATCAGCATTGGAAATATTATTAGCCAGAACCTGCTGTCTTAAGGTTGCTGCATCCATTGTTCTGTGAAGTACATCAACAGTCTTACCAAAACTATTATTTAAAAACAACTTATCCTTCCTTTAAACAAATACCTTGTATTTTATATTCTCGGCTATTTTTACTCTTATCATTACAATATGTACCTCGAGAGATCATGGTTCTTGACAATATCAACCAGTTTATCATCAACATATTCCGCAGTTATTGGTATCTCCTGCCCTTTTAAGTCCGGAGCATTAAAAGAGACATCCTCCAGCAGCAGCTCCATAATAGTATGAAGTCTTCTTGCACCAATATTTTCTGTATTTGAGTTTACTTCAGCTGCTATTTCACTAAGCCTTCTGGTTGCCCCATCTGTAAAGCTGATAGTTACTCCCTCTGTCTTTAGAAGCTCTATATATTGGATTGTCAGTGAGTTTTCTGTTTGCGTCAGTATCTGATGAAAATCATTACTGTCCAGATCATCCAGCTCCACACGAATAGGGAAACGTCCCTGAAGCTCCGGAATAAGATCAGAAGGCTTACTTATATGAAAAGCACCTGCAGCAATAAACAGAATATGGGAAGTGTCAACTATTCCATATTTTGTACTTACCTTACTGCCTTCAATAATAGGGAGAATATCCCGCTGAACACCTTCTCTTGAAACGTCAGCTCCGGATCGTCCCTCTTTGGACGCTACTTTATCAATCTCATCAATAAAAATAATTCCCATGTTTTCAACACGATCTTTTGCAATATCTGAAGCCCTGTCAGTATCAACAAGCTTACTCATTTCATCTGCAAGAACTATTTCCTTTGCCCTTTTAACACTGACTTTCTTTTTCTTTTTTTTACCACCAAAAATTGAACCAAGATTACCCAGGTTAAGATCCATTTCTTCAAAATTTGTACCTGAAAAAATTTCTATAGACGGGAAACCTCCTCCTGAAACATCAACCTCTACAGTTTTATCATCCAGACTCCCTTCCTGAAGCATCTTACGGAATTTCTCTCTTGTAGTGGCTATGGAAGGATCATCAGATTCACCAGGAACAACTGTTTCAGTAACATCAATTAAAACGGGTTCACCTGATACACCATTCTTTTTAGGAGCAGCAGGTTTCTTTCTCCCTATTCCGGGAAGAAGCAAGTCAAGTATAACTTCCTCAGTTCTTTTTCCTGCTTCCTCTTTGACATCTGTAGAAAGTTCTTTCTTAACCATTGTAAGACCTATGCTCATAAGATCTCTGATCATTGATTCAACATCTCTGCCTACATAACCAACTTCAGTAAATTTAGTTGCCTCAACTTTTAAAAATGGAGCCCCACATAATTTAGACAGGCGTCTTGCAATTTCAGTCTTTCCTACACCTGTAGGACCAATCATAATAATATTTTTTGGAGTAACTTCATCCCTCAGAGCTTCCGGAAGAAGTCGTCGACGCATTCTGTTTCGAAGTGCTATAGCTACTGCTTTTTTTGCTTTATTCTGTCCGATAATATATTTATCAAGTTCCTTTACAGTCTCTTTTGGAGTTAGCTTATCAAGGTCAGTTATCATTTAATTTCCTCCAGCACAATATTACTATTAGTGTAAATGCATATATCAGATGCAATTTTAATACTTCGTTCAGCAATCTGGATTGCTGTCAAATCTGAAGAGTCCAAAAATGCCAGAGCTGCTGCATAAGCATAGTTGCCTCCTGACCCTATAGCAATAGCCCCTTCATCCGGCTCTACAACATCACCTGTTCCGGAAATCAACAGAGTAAGAGTCTTATCTGCAACAAGAAGCATAGCCTCCAGCTTTCTTAAAACTCTGTCTGTCCTCCATTCTTTGGCAAGTTCCACTGAAGCTCTTGTAATATCACCATTATACTCTTTAACCTTTCCTTCAAATCTTTCAAATAAGGTAAATGCATCTGCTGTTGCACCTGCAAACCCAACAATTACTCTGTCATCATACATTCTCCGTACTTTTCTTGCCGTTCCTTTCATAACAGTGGTTCCAAAAGTTACCTGTCCGTCTCCAGCCATTGCAACAGAATCACCTTTTCTAACAGCAATAATTGTAGTACCTCTAATTTCCATCTTATCCCCTCTATTCTATCTACCGGCCATGCGGATGAGCCGCTCTATATACATCTTTAAGTCTATCCATACCAACATGTGTATACACTTGTGTAGTTGCTATGGATGAATGTCCAAGCATCTCCTGAACAATCCGGATACCTGCTCCATTATTGAGCATGTGAGTGGCAAATGTATGCCGGAAAGTATGCGGACTGACATGTTTTGTAACCCCTATAGCCTGAATATATTTATTAATAATATACCGGACACCTCTGGTGGAAATGCCGGAACCTGTTCTGTTTAAAACAAGACTACCGTCTTCAGGACTTCCAAATTTTAATTTACATCTCTTTCTAAGAGGCAAATATGAAGTAAGTTCATCTGCAGTTCCTCTGGTAAGAAATACCCATCTGGCTTTTCCGCCCTTACCATGAACAAGAGCCATCCTTTTCTTTAAATTGAGATCTTTGACTTTTAGTCCTGTTAATTCAGAAACTCTGCATCCAGTAGAATAAAGAAGCTCCAGAATTACCCTGTCCCGAATACCCGGGAATGTATTATCAGTCAGTTCAATCATCTTACCTATTTCTGCAAAGGATAACACATCGGGTATTTTCCTGGTACTGCTAATACTTCGAACATGTGCAAAAGGATTTATTTCCAGAATATCATACCTTATACAATATTTATAAAAACTCTTAACAGAAGATATCACTCTGTTAATAGATGATTCATTAAGTTTTTTCCTGCCAAGATTCCCTACAAAAGTCCGAACTTTTTTAGATTCAAGATTTTCAAAATTCAATTTCTCAATTTCCAGAAAATCCTCTAACAACTGTAGATCATGTGTATATGCTCGTATAGAATTATCCGATAATTTCCTTACAGTACGAAGGTAGCTGAGGTAATTGGATCTATTTTCCGCAAAATTCTTTTCCATCCTAAACGGCCTCCTTAAAACTCATAAAATCACCAAGAGAATTAATAATATCTGCACCCTCAAATAAAAGCCTTCGACATCCTTCCCCTTTACTGCTGCTTAATGAAACCCCATGAATATAGACATCCCGCCCCTGATCAAGAGCAAACTCTGCAGTAATTAATGCACCCGATTTTTCCGGAGCTTCCACCACAACAACAGACTGGCTAAGTCCGCTTATAATTCTATTTCTAGCTGGAAAATTATACTTTAGAGGAGAGGTTCCAGGAGGATATTCACTAAGAATAACTCCGCCAAGATCAATAATTTTCTGTCCAAGGACAGTATTGCTCTTAGGATAAATATAATCTATACCATTTCCCAATACCGCAATTGTATGCCCCATTCTGTTAACAATACCTTCATGAGCAGCCTGATCTATACCAAAAGCAAGACCGGAAACCATATTT
>DAOWEB010000136.1 GCA_030638735.1 Spirochaetaceae bacterium | reverse complement strand
ATTCGAGTTCCGTCTCCCGCTCAAAATAAAAGATTGCCCTGAAAAAGCAATCTTTTTTACTTTATGAGATATTTTGTTTACATATTAAAATCTGAATGCTTAGGAAAGTTCTATATTGGACAAACCCAAAACATTATAGATAGAGTGAATAGGCATAACTCTGGACAGGAAAAGTATACTTCGAAAGGCAAGCCATGGGAATTAGTATTTTTTACAACTACTATTTCTAGAGCTGAAGCAATGAAATTGGAAAGAAAGATTAAAAACTTCAAAAGTCAAAAAAGAATCATAGAATTTATTGAAAAAGAGGTAAGTAAGGGGCGTGGATCCCGAAAAATATAAAATTTCCAATTTTATTCATTTTTCGAGGATGCTCGAATTTCATCCCAAACTATGTTTGGGGAAATTCAGCATTCGAGTTCCGTCTCCCGCTCAAAATAAAAGATTGCCCTGAAAAAGTAATCTTTTTTTCATTATTCAGAAATTATATTCAAACAAAAGCGTATTATCAAAAAAGAGCCTGAAATTCAGGCTCTCAACAAAATATCTATTTCTTTTTAGGTGGTTTATATCCTTTCTTTTTAGCAGCCTCTTCGAGCCTTGCCTGCCACTTTGATTTTTTTACAGTCTTTTTCTTATTTTCATGTAGTTTCTTTAAAATAGCATCGTCATCAACAAAACGCCTTATAAATATAGTTTGGCCTAATGTAAATACATTAGATAAGAAGTAATAATAACTCAAGCCTGCTGAATACCTGTTAAACATGAATAATAACATTACAGGCATCATGTATGTCATCATAAACTTCATACCAGGCATTTGTTGATTTGTATCCCCCATTTGGCCTGTATTTAATCTAGATGAAAATACCAAAGCTACCGCCATTAAAATGGTAAATAAACTAACATGGTCACCATAACCAAATGGTACGGTAAATGGCAAATCCAATATTGAATCATACGATGATAAATCATCTGCCCATAAAAATGCTTTCTGTCTTAACTCAATTGATGTAGGAAAGAACCTGAACATTGCAAACAAAATAGGCATCTGTACTAGCATTGGCAAACATCCTCCCATGGGATTTACACCCACCTTTTTATACATTGCCATTGTAGCTTGCTGCTTTTTCATAGCATCTTCCTTCTTAGGAAACTTTTTATTTATCTCTTCAATTTCAGGCTTAAGCACACGCATCTTAGCTGTTGATAAATACGATTTATATGTTAATGGGAATAATACTACCTTTATAATAATAGTAAGCAATAGAATTATCAGGCCATAATTTGAAATAAATTTCCCTAAATAGTTAAATACAGGTATAATGACAAATCTATTTATCCATCCAAAAATTCCCCACCCTAAAGGAAGAATCTGTTCAAATTCCAAACCCTGCTTTTTTAAAGTTTTAAAATGGTTTGGCCCAAAATAAAATGACATTGGGACAGATGACTTTGGTGAATATTCAAATGGTATTCCAATAGTGGATTCAAAGTATTTTAGATATTTCTCAGATTCCTCAATACTTTTAAACTCAATAACAGCATTTGCAAAAGAATTATCTGCCACTAATATTGATGAAAAGAACTGTTGTTGAAAAGAAACCCATTTTAATTGTGTATTTAACTCCTCGCTACCACCATCCTTGCCTCTTGAAGATAATGTATTTACCTCATCCTGGTAATATTTATACCCCATAGTTGTATACATATTCTCATTCTTAGCACCTTTCTCCTGTTGTGGTGAATACATTGCCCATTTCAGGTCAATAACACTTAAATTGCTTGACATCACTTCATTAATCCCAACAAAATTAATATCAAAATCAACCATATAACTTTCCGGGTTCAAAGTATATACATATTCAATATACCTGTTTTCACCTGCATAAAGTCTCATTTTTACAGATTGGCTGTTCTTTTCAACAGGCACAAAAAACAAATCATTGGTAATGATACTTCTGTTTTCTGAAAAGAAGTTTAACCCAAAGATTGTTGAATCTCCATCAAATAGAACGAGTGGTTTTTGAGTATAGGTTTTATAATTTTTTAATTCAACAGAATATATTCTACCACCTTTATTACTAATTTTAACTTTTAATAATTCGTTTTCAAGAACAGTATATCCTTGCTCACCCTCAGCGGCAGCAGCAAAACTTCCATACATACTTATCAACTGACTTTTGTTAGATGCATCTTCTTCCTCTACAGCAACAGTAATATGCTCATCCTGAATTTGAACTGCTTGTATTTCCTTTTGTTGCGACAATTGCTGTAAACGAACTTGCTCCAATGAGTCCTTTTTATATTTTGCTGCTTCAATTTCTTCCTGCGAAGGTTTGTTTAGTTGTGTCCAAAGAATTAAAATACCTGCAATAACAATAATTCCTATGATCGAATTCCTATCCATTTTGTTTTTCTTTTCTACAATTTATTATATTACAAAAATAATAAAATATATTACCTGTTTGTGTTTCAGTTTTACTCTTTACTTATCTCCTTAACAAATTCTACAAACAGAGGATGTGGATTAACAACAGTACTCCTATATTCAGGATGAAACTGAACTCCAATAAACCATCTGTGTTCCGGCATTTCCATTATTTCAACCAATCCTGTATCAGTATTATGCCCTACCGGTTTCATTCCGGCTTTTTCAAACTTGTCTATATAATCATTATTAAATTCATATCTATGCCTATGCCTCTCCTGTATATGCTCGACATTATATATTTCATAAACTTTCGAATCTTTTTTAATATCACAGGGATAAGAACCCAACCTCATCGTACCACCTTTCTCTGTAACTCCTTTTTGTTCTTCCATAAGGTCTATTACTGCATTTGTGGTTGTACGCCTCACTTCAGAAGAATCAGCATCCTTTAATTCAAGAATATTTCTCGCAAACTCAATTACTGCACATTGCATTCCTAAACATATTCCCAAAAATGGAATATTATTTTCACGCACATATTTAACGGCAGTAATTTTCCCTTCAACTCCTCTCTGTCCAAAACCAGGCGCAACAACTATTCCTTGGATATTTTTGAACTTACTGGCTACATTTGCTTCTGTTATTTTCTCGGAATGAATGCACTCAACATTAACTTTGCACTCATTAACAGATCCAGCATGAATTAATGATTCCATAATAGATTTATAAGAATCGGGCAATTCAATATATTTTCCTATTAAACCTACTGTTATTTCTTTCTTAGGATTTTTTAACCGATCAATAAACTGTTTCCATTTTTCAAGCTTTGGCTCTTCATTTTTCGGAAGATTTAGTTTCCTTAAAACTGTTATATCAAGCTTTTCATCTTTCATTAAAAGTGGTACTTCGTAAATGGTAGAAACGTCTATTGACTGTATCACAGATTCTATATCAACATTACAGAATAATGCTACTTTCTTTTTTATATCTAAGTTTAATGGATGTTCCGAGCGTAAAACCAAAATATCCGGCTGGATACCATTTTCCAACATTAACTTAACTGAATGCTGAGTTGGTTTGGTCTTTAATTCTCCTGATGCAGATAAGTACGGAACTAATGTTAAATGAACAAATAAACTATTTTGCGGCCCAAGCTCCCATTTTAGCTGTCGCACAGCCTCAATATATGGTAATGATTCTATATCACCAACAGTTCCACCAATCTCTGTTATAACCACATCATAATTATGCTTCTTACCTAACAACTTTATATTTCGTTTAATCTCATCGGTGATATGAGGGATTACTTGTACAGTTTTTCCAAGATAATCACCTCTGCGTTCTTTGTTTATTACTGTTTGATATATTCTACCGGTAGTAACATTATTAGCCTGTGAAGTAGGTAAATTAATAAATCGCTCATAATGCCCTAAATCAAGGTCTGTTTCAGCACCATCTTCTGTAACATAACATTCACCATGCTCATACGGATTCAAGGTTCCTGGATCAACGTTAATATATGGATCTAATTTCTGAATAGTTACAGAATATCCCCGTGATTGCAATAATTTTGCTAATGAAGCAGAAATAATTCCTTTACCTAAGGAAGAAGTAACTCCTCCTGTTACAAATATGTATTT
>DAOWEB010000255.1 GCA_030638735.1 Spirochaetaceae bacterium | reverse complement strand
GCAGACCTTAGTACAACCAGAGTTACTCCCTCAGGAATGTCTGTATATATTGTTTCAATTCTGGCCTGATAAGGGATGGAAGATATCCAGATTAGTGTTGTATTGGTAATTATATCTGTTGGCAGTTTGAACTCCGGAACAACTGTGCTGAAAATTGAGCTGCCTGAAAATAAAGCAAAATTGATACCAGTTTCCTTAAACATATTATTAGCAAAATTATTATCGAGATTATTGATAAAAAAGAGATAGAATTTTTTCCCTGAGTTATGATAAATTTTGGTTCCTGATACAAGATACAATCCGGATTTAGTTTCTCTGCTAAGTACAATCTTATTCACTACAAACCGGAAATCATTAAGATTAAGTTCTTTTTCCACAGGGTATATAGATCCTTCCCTATGCAGGGAAAAAATAGTAGTCCCGTCTTCATTTAAAAGTACTGCCCTATCGGCTTTGATTGATGAAAAGTGGGTGTTTATAATTTCATATAGCCGAAGCCTGTTTAACTCACTCTCCTTCATACTTTCAAGAGTGTATCTCAGAAGATGTATTCTGTTGTACAGTCTGTTTTTTAAACTTTCTATAGAGAGTTTTGTACTTTCCAGTTCTCTTGTCAGCTCAATCTCTGCAGTCCTGGTTATCTGTCTGTTAAAAATAAAAAGCGATAATGAACTGATAATTGTTATCTGAATAAGAAGGATTAGAAATATAAGAAGGAGAATTTTTGTTTTGAGTTTGGCTCTGTTCTTTCCCAATCCGGTAATCATGCTAAAAAGCCTATCATATTTAAAGTTAAAATTACAGTTCAATTTACTTGACCTGGAGTTGGTGTTGAATGATAATAGATTTATGATTAGACACAGTGTATTATTTTCTTTTAAAGATGGAACGGATGAAGCCTCAATAGATAAGATTGAGAATGAGTTTAAACACCTGGAATTAGTTATTCCGGAGATAGTTAATCTGGAATGGGGGCTTAATAATAGTCCTGAAGGAAAAACCAAAGGTTTTACACATATGTTTTTATTAACTTTCAATAATGTATATGACAGAGACAGTTATCTTATTCATCCCAAACATCAGGCATTTTCGAGTATGGTTGGTCCTTTTTTAGAGGATGTTCTGGTTTTTGATTATGTTATAAAAAGCGCATGAAGTAAAGCCGTTGATAATGATCGGAAACTGATAAAAATAAGTATCTTGTGTTTATCAAGTAAACGCTGTATATTAAATATTATGAGTATATCGAATAGGAAGAAAAGGGAAAAAGAGGAACTTAAAGAGAAAATCCTTAATGTGGCAGGGGAGATTGTAGCGTTGTCCGGCCATACTAATCTAAAAATAAGAGATTTAGCAGAGAGAATTGAGTATTCTCCAAGGACAGTCTACCTTTATTATCCAGATAAGGCTGCTCTTCTTGAAGCTGTAATTGAAAGAGGATTTAAAGTAACTGCAGCACAAGTGGATAAATTAAATTCTCAGGATCCAATAACACCTGAGAAAATGCTTAAAATTATGATTAGAAATCATATAGATATGGCTTTTTCCAACCCAAATTACTACAGAGCTGTGGTCTCTATGGGAACAGATAAAGATTTTGAACCTGGTTTCTATCAGCTCAAAGTAATAGATAGTATCAGACAACTACTGGTTCTTTATTTTGCTGATTCTAAAAATAAACAGGAAGTAATAGAAGTTCTGACTTGTATTTTAATGAACAGTTTAAGAGGATTTACATTAAAACTTATAAATAGTAATGAAAGCATGAATCAGGCTGAAATTGAAACCAGAATCAGGTTATTTACTCAATTCGCTTTTGAAGGTTTAAATGGGTATTAGATGAAAATGAAAGATTTATGTCTTTGGAACAGGTTCTTATTATCTAATCTTTAAATGATATTCTCTGATACATTTACTTACTGCTTCGGTCGTATCTGAAAAAAATATTCCTTTGGATTGGATCAATGATGTATCCAGTCTGGCATCCCTGGGGTGATCCCTGTATTTTTCTTTATCTTTGATTATTAGTTCGTTTACTCTATGTTTTAGTCCCATCTCACTAAGAATATGGCAGACAATATCATATCTGTTTTTTTCATTGTTTGATCCAACATGGTATGTCCCTGTTGGGAGATCCATAATTTTATCAAACTGATCCATTAGTTCATTGACATAAGTCAGACCGCGAAATTCATTTACAGGAACTTTTATCTGTTCTCCTTTTAATATGGCTTCAATAGTACTCCAGAATATATTTGCAACAACAGGTCTGTTTCTTTCGGGGACACCAAACATCCAGGTAAATCTTAGAATCAAATAATCATCAAGAATATTTTTTATTAAACCTTCAGCTTCCAGTTTGTTTTTACCATACATTGTATCAGGGACGGGTATCTGTTCCTCTTTGTATGGGCCAGGCTCAGGATTTCCATTAAAAACCTGTTCGGTACTTAGAAAAATCATTTTTGAACCTGTATTTTTACATGCTTCAGCAATATTTACTGCTCCTGTTACATTAATTTCATAGCATTTATCAGGATTGTCATTGCAGAAGTCAGTAAGTGCTATTGCGGCAGCATGAATTACATAATCAGGTTTGAAAATTTTAAAGGTTTCTTTGATTTTTTTTCTGTCAAGAATATTTAACTCTCCCGATCCTAAAGAAAGAATATCAAAGTTGTGCTTGTGTGCTTCATTGAATCTTGTTCCAATAAAACCATTTCCACCTGTAAGTAATACACTTTTCATATCTGTCTCCTGAAGCTTTTTGTGCTATACCACATTTCTACTTAAAAAATACTTCTTCTCTAACACATTAACTATAAACTGTCGCAAAAAGCCTCTGCTTTTATAGTATATACTTTTTTACTTTTTATAAGTAATATTAATTCTATGAATATACTAATAAAAAACGGTAAACTAGTTACCGAAGACAAAATTGAAGATAAAGAGATTCTTATTGTTGATGATAAAATTAAAGATCTTAAAGCTTCCTTTTCCAAATCTGAATTACCATCTGAACTAAAAATTATTGATGTAGAGGGTAAGTATGTAATGCCTGGATTGATAGATGCTCACACACATTATAACCTGGTTTCCCGGGGAACAGTTGCAGCGGATAAGTTTTATGAAGGAAGTGTTCTTGCAGCCTTTGGAGGCGTTACAACAGTTATTGATTTTTCAGACCATCTCCCCTCAAAAGAGATTTCAGAGGGCACTCTTTATAGAAATTCTGAAGCTACTGGGGAAATGGCCATCGACTGGGCCCAGCATCAGGTAATAACACGGGTAGATGGTGATGTTTATAAAGAACTTGAAAATTTAAAAAAACTTGGTGTTACAGCTGTTAAAATTTTTACAACTTATAAAAGTGCAGGTTATTTTATTGAAAAAGAACCTGTAAAAGAGATATTTAAAGCATGTAAGAAACTTTGTCTTCTTGTTACAATTCATGCCGAAGATGATGATATTATTGAGGAAAACTCAAAGCAGATAGAGGATAAGCCCTATCCACCAGAACTTCTTCCTGTTGTACGATCTTCTGAAGCTGAATATAAGGCAATAAAAGATTATGGTGAAATAGCAGGCAGTCTGGATATGCCAATCTATATTGTTCACCTTTCATCTTCCAGAGGACTGGATGCTGTCAAAGAATCAAAAGCAAATGGAGTAAATGTTATTGTTGAAACTACTCCTCATTATTTAACAATTACAAATGATTTCCTTAACAAGGAAGGAGCTCAGAAGTATCTTATGACCCCTCCATTACGGGAAGCTGAAGACAATGAAGCATTGTGGGGTGGTGTTGTATCCGGGGATATTTCTATTATTGCTACAGATCACTGTACATTTACTCTGGAACAGAAATTTCAGTCCAATGACTGCCGGACAATTTTCCCGGGTGTTCCCGGAACAGAGGAGATGCTGCAGATTGTTAATACTGATGGAGTGGAAAAAGGTTTGTTTGATATAACCAGACTTGTTTCCCTCCTTTCCAGTGAACCGGCAAAAGCTTTTGGTTTGTATCCGGAAAAGGGCAGCCTGGAGCCGGGAACTGATGCTGATATTCTTATTTTTGATCCCAAAGCAGAGTCAGTTTTAAGTAATGATACATGTCATACTGCTGCTGGTTATACTCCCTATGATGGTATGAAGGTAAAAGGACGGGCTGAGACGGTTATACTCCGGGGTGAGATTATATTAGATGATGGAGAATGCCTGGGGAAAAGGGGGAATGGTAAATTCCTGCCTGCTGGATTACCAGGGGCGTATAAAAAATAACTATGATACATGTTCAGAGACGTAGCGTGCTATACAGCACGCTACGTCTCTACATATGTTAATACTCTTTCGATATCTCCACATACGATTCTGTATTTTTTCTGGTGCCCTCAACTTCTTCATCGGTCACGGATCTAACTACTTTTGCCGGACTTCCCAGAATAAGTGATCTTGGTGGAAACTTTTTTCCTGCTGTAATAAGAGCTCCTGCTCCTACAATACTTTCTTTTCCAATGACTGCATGGTTAAGAATTATTGCACCCATGCCAATAAGACAGTCATCGCCTATTGTACATCCGTGGATAATAGCTCTGTGTCCAATAATTACATTGTCACCAATAACTGTACCAACATCATAACCTACATGTACTACTGTATTATCCTGAATATTGGTATTTTTCCCAATTCTAATTGATTCAATATCTCCTCTGATTGTACAGTTATACCAGACAGAGCTGTTTTCTTCTAATATAACATCTCCTATTATATCTGCACTCATTGCTACAAAATTTGCTTTTTCAATATTTGGAGTAATTCCTTTAAATTTGTGTATCATAATTACCTCTGAAATTATTATAAAATAATATTACCTAACCTTCAATCTTTAATATATTGAAAAATGAAGTAGAAATATAGTTTTTCTTCTATAATCTATCATTTTCTTAATTGACTTGGGATTTCTAAGCTGATATTATTAATAATAATCATTATTGTTATGTGAAGGAATTGAAATGCGAAAAACTAAACAAAGAGAAGTAATCCTCAGAGTTCTTGGTGAACATATGGATCATCCGAGTGCGGATACTATTTATGAAGAGGTTAGAAAATTCCTTCCCAGAATTAGTCTTGGAACTGTTTATCGAAATTTGGAAATAATGTCTGAATCCGGATCAATAATGAAACTGGAGACAGGTGGAAGTATAAAAAGATTTGATCCTGTTACCAACCCCCATCCTCATTTCCGCTGTGTAAAATGCGGATCAATAGAGGATCTACCCTTTGAACTAAATGAAAGCTTATTTTCAGGTAATACAAATGACTGGGCTAACGGCAGGACTGTTCAAAACCTTAATATTGAATATACCGGCCTGTGTATTAGCTGTAATGGTAATTCTTCATCTTAAATAAAGATTTTTATGCATATTTATTCTAATAATACTCAAATACTTTTAGATTCTATATTTAATCAGTATCATATTCCTGAATATATACACCCGGACCCTTTGGAATTTTTAGGTAAATATAAAAAATCTGAGGACATGGAAATAGTTGCACTAATTGCATCGTCCTTTGCTATAGGACGGGTTCAGAGCATTCTTCAGACTGTTGAAATAATTTTAAAAGTATTAAAATCCCCTAAAAATGATCTTTTATCCATGGATCGTAAAGATTTAGAGCTTGCCTTTGCCGGGTTTAAATACAGGTTTTATACTGATCGCAGTCTTGTGGCTTTTCTTATGGGGATAAAAAGTGTTATCAGAGAATTTGGTTCCCTCCATAGCTGTTTTTTAACAGGTGTAAATCAGACCTCAGGTGATTCGCTTGGCAGTCTTTCTTTTTTTGTTTCTAAATTGACAGTTGATATATCCCGGGGGCAAAGAGTTTTACCTGACCCTGATAAGGGGAGTGCCTGTAAACGATTAAATCTATTTTTAAGGTGGATGATTCGTAAGGATGATATCGATCCAGGAATATGGACAGATATTCCCCAGGATATTCTTATTATTCCTTTGGATACCCATATGATGCAGATTAGTCAGATTTTAGGTTTTACAAATAGAAAATCTGCAGATATGAAGACAGCCATAGAAATAACCAATGCCCTAAAAGTTTATGATCCTGTTGATCCTGTACGTTTCGATTTCAGCCTGACCCGACTGGGGATACATCCCGATCTAAATTATGATGAATTATTTAAAAATTTTCCGGGTAAATAATAAATAAAATAAATACATAACTGTTCCAATTACCGCCAGCCCCATAAATGAATATTCCAGACCATACCTGTCACCAAAAAATCCAATAACAGGAAAAAAGATAATCATATAGAAGCTGAATGTCATACTTTGAAAGGAAAGTACAGTTGCTCTTCTTTCGGAAGGAATCATCTTATTTATATAATCCTGTACAGCAACATATAGAAGACCATCAATCAGCCCTGTAATAATAAAGAAATATGGAGCAAAGGTAGTTATAGCTATACCCCATAAAGATACTAATAGAAGCAGGGGAGCGAACAGTAGAATCCCTTTTTCTCCAATCTTCTTTTCGATACTGCTTCCTTTTAAACCGGAAAAGGCGCTTAAAACAGCAGTTGCTGCAAGGACAAGGCCTATTTGAAACTCATTCCACCCATTCCCCTTCCAAAATGTTTGAAGATAGAAGAACAGACTGGTAAGAAACATAAAAATAAGTTCGCTGAATAAAATAAGAAAAGCAATTTTGGGTCTGTCTTTTATTACCTGGAAACTTTTCTTTGTCTGAACTCCCATTGCCCCTATCCAGCCCAGGCTTTTTAGTCGTTTTTGCTCATGTGCAGTTATAGTTGGCTCATACATAGTAAAGACAATAAATATTGAAATAAGGGTGATAAACATTGAAGGCATAAATACCCAGGTATATCCCATATGAACAGCCAGGTAGCCTCCAATAAGAAAACTTATTATTCCACCAATTTCAAAAATTAAATTGTTGTATCCTGCTGTCTGTTTATATTGTTTATCAATACCCAGCTCTTTCATTGAATCATAAAGAAGGGCTTCTCCTGCACCACTTTCCAGATTGTATCCAATAGCTGTGATAATAAAACCAATTAACTGAAGGGTAAAACTGTAACTCCAGAACATAATTCCCAGACTGGTAAGGAAAATTATTCTACCCAAAAGACGGCTTAACCTCCGTCCCCAAAGGTCTGCAACAATTCCTGTTGGTATCTCCATAATAAATGTTGTTAAATGAAAAACCCCTTCGAGAATACCAAGTTCAATTAAAGAGAATCCCCGGGTAAACAGATAGATCATCCATAAACCCCTTGTGAGGTCCAGTGTTGTCAGTCCCAGAAAAATGTAATTTTTGGTAATATTAGAGTTTAGTTTGTGTGTGTGTATTTCCGGCTTCATTGTTTACTTCCTTTTCTTCAACCGGTTAGGGTAGATTAAAGATTATCAGAATATTGTTTGAGGTGCAAGTATACTTATTGGTAATACTTACTGGAATAGTCATGTAATAAAATGTATAGTTTTAAATTATATTTAAAATAACTTTGATAAGTTTATTCAATACAGGTTCTATAGAATCCGACAACCCTTCACCATAACTAATATCTTCCGGCTGAACTCCCACAATAATAAGTTCCGGATTTATATCAAGTCCTTTAGCCAGCTTTATAAGCTCTGCAATACCAAAACCATGAGTAGACAAAGCATCAGAGTTTATTTTTATAACTGCTTCTTCCGGGGTAAATACTTTTATTGTTCCTGGTTTTAATTTCATTTCCACTGCATCAATAATAATCACTTTTTTATAATCTTTTAAATATTCTATAAGCCCAAGCCCGTCAGTCCCACCATCAATCAGATCTATATCCGAACTCAGTTTATAAGTACTATTTTTTTTAGTTCTGTCTTTTGTAAGCAGCCGGATCACTTCCGGGCCTATCCCATCGTCCCGGCGCAGGGGATTTCCCACGCCGAGAATAATGATTTCTTTTTTATTTTTTTCCGTCATTTATAAATTCTACATCCAGAAGGTGACAGGAACATGATATACATGGGTCATAGGCACGAACCAGCATCTCCATATCCAGGGTCAATTCTTCTCTTGTACGTTTACCCAGGGCTACAGGAACTATAGCCTTCATATCGTCCTCTATATTCTGCAGGTTCTGACCTGTGGGAATTACACAATTTGCTTCAATAATATATCCTTTTTCATCAAAGGTATATTCGTGGAAAAGAATTCCCCTTGGAACTTCTACAGCTCCAATACCGGTGCATTTTTTTAAAACAGGTTTTACTGGTTCTTCAACTTTTATCCCTGTAGTAAGCATGTCGTTTATAATAGATTCACATTCATCAACTATATGGACAAGCTCTATCATCTGAGCAACTGTATTCAAATAAGGATTATAGCAAATTGGTTTAATTCCAATATCCTCTGCAACAGTTTTAGCTGTATCACTCAACCATTCATAATTATTGTTAAACCGGGCCAAAGCACCTACCATGTATGAGTTACGACTGAACTTTGCACGCTTGGCTGTGGAGTGGGGTACAAGATATTCGTTTGTTACTTTCCTGTAGTCTTTATAAGATACCTCTCCAATATCACTTGAGAAAATATTTCCATCTATAAAGGCATATTCTCCCTTTTTGTACATAGATATATATTCAGTCTCCCTTGTAAAATCCGGCAGAGTTAAGGTTTTTATAAGAGCAACACCATTAAGAAGTTCCCCCCTCGCATCTTTAATTCTGTCCAAAATTTCTTCCAGTCTTTCTACACTAGGCATTTTTGTAAATCCACCTGGTATAATACCTATGGGATGAACCAAACGTCCGGCAATCATATCTCCTATATCATGCCCAAGTTTCTTAAGTTTTAAGGCAGATAAAACAACATCTTTATGAGTAGAAATAAGTGGAAAAACTGATTGAGCACCAACAAAATCCGGGACAGCCAGAAAGTATACATGAAGAACATGGGATTCAAAATACTGCCCCATATCCAAAAGTGTTTTTAACTGTCTGTTCTGTTTTGTAAGTTCTATACCAAATGCATCTTCAGTAGCTCTGACAGATGCCAGTTGGTGACCAACGGAGCATATTCCGCATATTCTTGATGTTATTATAGCAGCTTCAGTATAGTGCCGTCCTTTTAACATTGCTTCAAAAAATCTTGGAGCTTCAACTATTTCCAGTTTACACTCTTTTACTACTCCGTTTTCAACATCGATCTTAATATCACCATGTCCCTCGACTCTGGTAATATGATTTACATCAATTTTTATTGTTTCACCCATGATTAAACCTCCTTATTTTCTTCGGTCATGAAGAGATTCATGGAGTCCATTATAAGGTTCATATTAAGACCATATTTTTCCATAATATCCTTCTGGGAGTTTATATTTGGATTTGGAATCAATCCCCTGCATCCTATGCAAACACCACCATTTGAGGTACATACTGCATTACATCCTGCTCTTACTATAGGACCTAGACATGTTTTTCCATACTCATAAACACAGGTGTTTTCATTCATTTTACATTCAACACAAACGGGGTAGGTAGGCAGTCCAGGGGCTTTCCCCAATACCAGATTTTTTACTACTTTTACAAATTCTCCAACATCTACCGGGCAACCCGGAATAAAGGCATCAACTTTTATAGCACCGGATATTGGAAGAGCCTTTTTATTTGTTTCATACAATGTCGGGTTATCCGGGTAAACTATACGTTGAACTTCGTCCCTCGTCTGATTATTTCGCAGGCTATTAATTCCCCCTATGTGTGCACAGGCACCCAGGGCGATAACAACTCCTGCTGTTTCTCTTATCTTTTTCAGTCTCTTAAGATCTTTGTCTCTGGAGAAACTCCCTTCTATAACAGCAATATCATAGGTGTCAGATTTTTCACTCATTGCTTCTCTGAATTCTACAATATCAATGATGTCAAGAAGTTCCAGCAGTTCTGTTTCCAAATTTAATATTGCAAGCTGACATCCCTCGCAGGATGTGAAGTCAAAAAAAGCTACTTTTGGTTTACTCATTAGAGTGCCTCCTCTTTATCTTCGATATCAGAGAACCGATAAACAGGCCCTGACTGACATACGTATATATCATCAATCTGGCAGTGGCCGCATTTGCCCACACCACATTTCATTCTTCGTTCCAGAGAGACATACATATTATCTGTAGTTAGTTTATGTCTTTTAAGGGTCTGAATAACAAATTTATACATTACAGGCGGTCCGCATATTATAGCAACTGTATTCAGATGATCAAATTTTGCCATAGGTATCAGATCTGTTATTACACCTGTATTTTTAAGCCATTTGTTATTTCCGACATCAACTGTTTCAAGGAGTTCAATATTACCGCCAAGTGAGGAAATATATTGAAGTTCCTCCTTATACATCTGGTCTTCAGGAGTTCTGCATCCATATAAAATAGAAATCTTTTTATATTTCTCAGGATGTTTCAACGTTAAGTTAATAAGAGATCTTAAAGGTACATAACCTATACCGCCTGCTATGTAGAGGATATGTTTTCCTTCCATCTCTTTTTGTATTTTTTCATCAAAACCGTGTCCAAATGGACCTCTGATAAAAAGATGATCACCTGTACCCAGGGTATGTAACTTACTTGTAACATCACCTACAGTTCTTACAACCATCTCGAATCGGTTACCAAAACTTGGTGGAGATGAAACAGAAATAGCAGCTTCTCCAATACCCAGAATTGAAAGCTGAACAAACTGTCCCGGATCATGTCCCAGACTTCTTCCATTGTCAAATTCCACTTCAAAAAATTTTTCATTCTCAGTGAACTCTTCAACTTTTGTTATAGTTACCTTTTCCGGCAGATACAGGTTATCGTTTCTCTCTTCCAGCTTAAGAGCTCTGCTGGTTTTTGTGAGTTCTTCAACAATCGTGACAGGGGAAATATCAGCAAGGCATGCTCTGACACAACGTCCGCATCCTATACATACAGACTGATTATGTTTTTTCATAAGAAAGTTAAACTTCCTGTTGATTCTGTGTTTTACTCTGTTTTCCACTTCTTCCCTGAAGTTTTCTCCTCCGGCAACTTCAGCAAAACTGCGAAGCATACATGCATCCCATCGGCGGAGTCTGTCTCCAACCTTCATGCTTAATGCCAGTTCATCAACAACATCAAAGCAGTAGCAAGTAGGGCATACCATTATGCAGGAACCGCAGCTTAAACATCGTTCTGCTTCAGTTTCCCAAATTTTGTGATTGGTATTTTCTTCAAAAATTTCAGGAAGGTTATCAAGGTCTTCCCATGGACCTCCGGCTTTTGCAAAGGCTTCCTTTTTATCTATATTGAACTTTGCCAGAGCAGCATAATCAAGCAGACTGGAGTCAAAATAGCTTTCAGCAAAATCCTTTCCTTTGTCGGAAACTATTGTCATGGAATAATCGTTGCCAATATCATGGAGCATTATATCGAATCCGGATTCCGGGTTCTGTGAATTAACCCGGTAACAGAATGCATCTTCATCACAGACTGATTTACAGTCTATCCCGATAATTACTGAGTTCTCTCTTTTTGATAGATAGTTAGGGTCACCATGACTTTCTGAAAATGCTTCATCCAGAATTTTCATTCCTGTAATATCACATGGCCTGACTCCAAACAGGACAATCTTCTCGGGATTTGTTTTTGCAGTAACCTTTCCATCGAAAGTGTACTCCAGAATTACTTCTTCCTGGGGGAAGAAGAATTTTTTAGGTGAAAGAACTGTAGGAGTATATTCCTGTTCTATATCTCTGACATTTTTTACATAGTCGAAAAGAACCTTACCTTCTTTTTTTGTCAGTGCAGCAATTTTGTAGTCCCCAAGAGCTCTTTCCAGTCCATCGAAGACACCGTCCTTTGTAGACTGTTTGTTTAATACTGTGGTCATTTTATGACACCTCCATCAATGGCTTTTTGCTCGACCCACTCGAACCACTCTGAAAGACCTTCATTTTTAGTGCATGATGTTTCGATGACAGGCAGATTTTTATTTATTTTTTCAAGATCCTTATAAAAGGATCCTTTATTGAAATTTGTATATGGTTGCAGATCCATTTTATTCAGAATCAACAGCTCCGATTCTCTGAAGAGAAGGGGGTACTTTGCAGGTTTATCATCTCCCTCAACGGTACTCAGCATTGCAACTTTGGCATTCTCTCCAATATCAAATTCTGATGGACATACAAGGTTTCCGACATTTTCAACAAAAATTATATCCAGATTGTCCAGGTTAAATTGATCAAGAGCATTTTTGATACTCATGGAATTCAGATGACAGGCTCCATCAGTGTTTATAACAACAAGAGGTATTTTATACTTTTCAAGTCTTTCAGCATCTCTGGCTGTTGTAATATCTCCTTCAATAACAGCAATGGAATACTTCTCTTTAAAATACTCCACTGTTCTTTCCAGGAGCGTTGTTTTTCCAGAGCCTGGAGAACTTATAAGATTTAAAAGTAGAATTTCCTTTTCTTTAAGCAGTTCTGTAATCTCATCGGCTCTGTCATCATTCTCTTCGAGAACTGCTTTCATTATCGCAATTTCCATTATACCTCCCCTTCAATACTTTCTATTAACAGGTCTTTGCCTGATATGGTTTCAAGTTGTGCTGATCCGCATGAGATGCAGAGATATATATTGTCCTCAATAATAAAATCAAGACCACATGACCGGCACCTTAATTTTATATCCACTCTTTCAATGTCCAATAATGCTCCGGCAGCAATAGTGTTTTTTGCTACAGAATCAAATGCAAATTTCATCAGGTCAGGAGCCAGGTGCCTCTGACGACCAACCTTTAAAGTGATCCTGGAGATACTTTTCAGATTATTCTCATCTGCTGCTTTGAGGATGGTCTTAAAAATATTTGATACTACAGTCAATTCATGCATCAGCATATCCTCGGCAGCTGCATACCGGCAGGTATATCAATAATTCTGCTGCCGCCAATTTCAGTTTCAAGAACAACTCTTCCGGGGTGCTTTTCAACTATTGTTCCAATTACTCTGCTTTCTTTCCCCAGTGGGTGGGATTTCATCACTTTAAGAATATCTTCCCAACCATCTCCTGCAACAATTATCACCTTCCCCTCATTAGCCAGGTGTAAAGGATCGAAACCCAGGAATTCACAAAGACCACGGGTGTTTTCTGCCAGTGGAATCGATTTTTCATCTAGTTTTACTCCGAGGCTGACTTTTTCAGACAGTTCGGTAAGTACTGCTGCAAGGCCGCCTCTGGTAGCATCCCTCATAAAATGGATACTGTCATTTACAGCAAGACAGTTCCCGATTAAATCATTAAGGGATGCACAGTCAGATTTGATATTATTTGTAAATGAGTTTCGTATAGAAAGAACTGCAAGACCATGATCACCGATATTTCCGTTTATTAAGATTCTATCTCCAGGTTTTACATTTATACCTGAACCAATAGGTCTGTGTTTCTGTTTTAAGAAGCCCACACCTGCAGTATTTATAAACATTCTGTCGCAGGCACCTCTTTCAACAACCTTTGTGTCTCCGGTTATAATGGCTACATCAGCTGCATCTGCTGTTTCGGCCATCGATTTTACGATTTGTTCCAACTCGCTTATTTCAAGACCCTCTTCCAGGATAAATGCACAGCTGAGGTATTGGGGTACTGCACCGGATACAGCCATGTCATTCACTGTGCCGCAGACTGCCAGTTTTCCTATATCTCCCCCCGGGAAATGGATGGGATTAACTACATAGGAATCGGTTGTAAATGCTGTAATACCAGTGGCGGCATCAAAGACAGCAGAATCAGTCATACCTTCAGATCCATTATTTCCAAAGTACTTAGTAAACATTTTAATAAGATCCATAGTAAGCTTTCCACCGCTTCCGTGATCAAGGGTAATAGTATCGAGGCT
>DAOWEB010000022.1 GCA_030638735.1 Spirochaetaceae bacterium | reverse complement strand
TTTATCTGGTCACTGGATTCATTTATTTTTTCCATTGCAAGAGCAAGGGACTGCATCTCTTTATTTCCCTTTTCTGCGTCAGTTGAGGCTTGTTGGGCGAGTCCGTTTGCTTCTGTTGCCAAGCTTAAACATCAGATATTTACTTATTTGATTATCAACATATACATAGTAGATAAATGGGAAAAAGGGTGGCAGCTATTTTGAAGGAGCAAAGATACAACAGGTACTGCTAAATATCCTGCGCAATGGCACCCAGGCCATGCATGAGGCTGAAACAAAGAACCAAAATTTTATTATACGAGTATTATTGTTGGAAAAACAGATGTGATGACATATAATGGGAATAGAAGACATTGGTCCCGGTATGGATGAAGAAACACGGAAACGGGTATTTGAACCTTTTTTACTATAAAACCTGCTGGAGAAGAAACCGGACTGGGTCTAAGTGTGTCTTACTCTATAATAACCGAAAACCATAATGGAAAAATGGTTGTTGAATCCCGGACCGGCGAGAGTGCGAAGTTTATTATCCATCTGCCTGTACTTCGTATACAGACAGGGCTACATTTGAAAGTGAAGGAAAATGATGTTTAACTCATTAAAGTCACGAATAATTATTTCTATTACAGGTATTGTTTTTATTTCAATGGCAATTACAGCATTCTTTATAGAACAGAAATCAAAACAGGTACTTTCAGCAGCAATTGAGGAAAATGCTGTTAATCTTCTGGAAGCAACAATGAACCACGTAGAATCTCAATATAACAGTATTCTTTATTATAAATCGGTTATGCTTTCCCGAAGAAAAATTGAACTGAAAAACAATACAACAATTGCATTTTCAATAATCAACAGTGCATATCAAAAATTCAAAAATGGACAGATAAGTGAAAATACAGCCAAAGCAGATGCAATTACTGATCTCAGGCAGCTGCGGTATGATAATGGTATCGGATATTTCTGGATTAATGATACTACGCTCCCATACCCCAGGATGGTGATGCATCCGACAATTCCGGAATTGGACGGCAATATTCTTGATGACCCGGAATTCAATTGTGCACTTGGCAGAGAAGAAAATCTATTCATAGCATTTGTCGATGTGTGTCTTGAAAAAGGAGAAGGTTATGTAGACTATCTCTGGCCCAAACCAATGCCCGGAGGACTTACAGAAAGGCAACCTAAAATATCCTATGTAAAGCTTTTTAAACCCTGGAATTGGATTATCGGAACAGGTGTTTATATCGATGATATTGAAAAAGATGTCCAAAATCAAATTGATGCTGTGATTACTAATTTAAATAAAACAATCATCAGACAGAAAATTGGTGAAAGCGGCTATTTCTTCATTTTTAATGAAGAGAATTATATACTTGTTCATCCCAATCTTGCTGGCACAGATGCAGATCATCTTCTCAATCCGGTTACAGGTAATAAACTTTTTAATGAATTAAAAGAGGCAGCATTCAGTCATGATCATTCCATGGAGTACCTGTGGGATAAACCCGGCTTCGAAGGTGAATATCAATTTCCTAAAAAAGCTTATATAACATACTTTGAACCTCTGGGATGGTATATTGGAAGTTCTGTTTACAAAGAAGATTTTGAGCAAAAAATAACAAATCTTACAAATACAATAATTTTGTTTTCCATCTTTTTTCTTGTAATAGCTTTGATTATTTCACTTCTTATATCCAGAAGCATTACAAAACCGTTAAATAACTATGTTCGCTCTATTAGAAAAACAGATAAGGATGGTATTCCCATCGATTCTATTCCGAAAACAGAGATAACTGAAATACAAGTACTTGGCGTCACAATGAATAACATGATTAATTCTATAAAAGAAACCAGAAAGGAGTTGAAAGACCAACAAGAAGAACTTAGCAATCTGCGCAATTTTCTATCGAATATTATTGACTCTATGCCGTCTATTCTTATTGGGGTGGATAGTGATAGAAAAGTTACACTGTGGAATAAAGTAGCAGAACAAAACACGGGAATTACTATATCTGAAGCCAGGGGCAAAATACTTTCTGATGTGTTTCCTCAAATGGCTTCAGAGATGAACAGGATAACAGAAAGCATTAGGACCCGTGAAATTAAGAAAGATACAAAAAAAGTACGTGAGACAAATGACAGTACTTTATACGAAGATGTTACCATCTACCCGCTAATAGCAAACGGTGTAGAGGGAGCTGTTATTAGAATAGATAATGTAACAGATAAAGTACGAATGGAAAAAATGATGATCCAGAGTGAGAAAATGCTGTCGGTCGGTGGCCTTGCTGCCGGGATGGCGCACGAAATAAACAATCCTCTGGCCGGAATGATGCAAACAGCCAGTGTTATGAAAAACCGGCTGACCAATATTGAGATGCCGGCCAATAAACGGGTTGCCAGTGAGATAGATGTTGATATAGCTGATATTAAGAGCTTTATGGAAAAGCGTGGCATCCCAAATATGATAGATGCTATCAACGAATCCGGAAAGCGTGTAGCAGCCATTGTAGACAATATGCTCAGCTTTGCCCGTAAAAGTGAGGATCAAAAATCCTCCCATAACGTTATCGAGCTTCTGGATAAAACTATAGAACTTGCTTCTACCGACTATGATATGAAAAAACAGTATGACTTTAAGCAAATTGCTATCCAAAAGGAATATACAGACAACTTACCAATGATACCATGTGAAGGATCCAAGATACAGCAAGTGCTACTGAATATTCTGCGAAACGGTGCCCAGGCCATGCATTTGGCAGGAACTGAGAAACCACAATTTATTATCCGAACAATGTTTGAAGAAGATAAGGGAATAGTAACTATTGAAATAAAGGACAACGGTCCCGGTATGGATGAAGAGACCCGAAAACGGGTTTTTGATCCCTTTTTTACTACAAAACCAGTTGGTGTTGGTACAGGTTTGGGTTTAAGTGTGGCATATTTTATAGTAACAGAAAATAACGGTGGCAGGATGTCTGTTGAATCAGAGCTTGGCAAGGGTGCAAAGTTTATTATCAGTCTGCCTATGGAGGCGGCGAATACATGAGTGAAGCAATAAAAACAATTCTGATTGTTGATGATGAAACCTTTGTAAGGCAAAGCTTATCCGACTATTTTGAAGATAACCTATTTCGTGTTCTACAGGCAGAGAGCGGAGAAAAAGCTCTGAAGATCCTTGAAAACGAAACTCCTGATGGCGCTGTTGTAGATGTTCGTATGGGAGGCATGGATGGCCATACCTTTATCAGGAAAGCCTCAATAAAAAGCCCTGATACTGCTTTTGTCATTTGCACAGGTTCACCTGATTATCTAATTCCTCCTGATCTTCAAAAACTGACCTGTTTATCCGCTCATTTATTCAAGAAACCGGTAATAAACATGAACAGCCTTAAAGAAGAGCTCCTTTGTATTATTGAAATATTAAATTGCAAGAGAGAGGAAAATGAGTAACAACAGTCAAACAACAATTCTTATTATCGACGATGACCCGACTGTCCGTCAAAGTCTGGGCTTTTTCCTGGAAGATCAGAATTATTTAACTATCCAGGCTGAGAACGGTCGTATCGGCCTTGAAATATTCGATCAGGAAAAAGTTGATCTTGTACTTGTGGATCTGCGCATGCCCGAAGTGGACGGCCTTGAAGTTTTAGCCAGAATCAGGAAGATGTCACCAGATACACCTATGATAGTTGTATCAGGAGCTGGAGAGATCGGTAGTGCAGTTGAAGCCCTGCATAAGGGTGCCTGGGATTATCTGCTTAAACCCATTAAGAACTTTTCACTTTTAATGCATGCTGTAACAAGTGCTCTTGAAAAAGCTCGGTTAATACAGGAAAACCTCGAATATCAGCAGCATTTGGAGCGCATGGTTGCCAAACAGACAGAGGAAATCCGGGAAAGAGAAGAGCAGTACCGCTCAATCTTAGATACTGCCACTGATGCAATAATAAGCATTGATGAAAAGGAACGTATTTATATATGGAATAAAAGTGCAGAAAAGATTTTTGGCTATACAAAAAATGAGGTAATCGGAGCTACTGTTCATCCCCTGCTGGTACCTAAAGCATATCTTACAGATACTGAAGTTGGCTTGAAGCACTTTTTCGAAACAGGTAAGGGGCCCATTCTTGGGAAAACTACAGAACTTACAGCTCTTTACAAAAACGGCGATGAGTTTCCGATTGAATTGTCTTTGTCTTCCTTTAAGATTGCTGGGAAATGGCATGCAACAAGTATCATTCGTGACATAACTACTCGCAGAATTACTGAAGACAAAATTAAAAAAGCATTAAAAGAAAAAGATGTTCTGCTACGAGAAGTGAATCATCGTGTAAAAAATAATCTGAATGTAATTATCAGCCTTCTTAACCTAAAAGCAGATGCAATACACTCAGGGAAAAGCGCAATTGAGGCATTTGAGGAGAGTAGAAACCTGGTTTACTCTATGGCAATGGTTCACGATGAGTTATATCAATCGAGTAACCTTTCGGCGATCAATATAAAAGACTATATAGAAAATCTGGCAATAAAATTAATAGAAATATATCAACCCTTTGTTGAAATCGAATACAAACTGCAAATTGCGAATGTCAATATCGACATTAACAAAGCAATACCTTGTGGACTGATCCTTACAGAACTGATCACAAACGCACTGAAACATGCCTATAATGATATAGAAGAAAAAGGAGTACTTAAAATAACCTGTATCAAATCGGAAACCGGGGATTGTCGCATCAGTATAAAAGACAATGGTTCAGGTTTACCTGGTGATATCGATATTCAAAAGCCTGAATCAACCGGTCTTCAATTAGTAAGTATTCTGACCAATCAAATTAATGGACAAATATCTGTAAACACAGAAAATGGTACTGAGTTTATTATTACTTTTCCTGAATAATAAACAGCCCTCTTTATCCATTAATCAGCTCCTCAATTACAGATAAAAGTTCTTTCTCTTTTATTGGTTTAGAGAGAAAATGATCCATTCCTGCATCGAGACATTTTCTAATATCATCAGGAAAGGCATTGGCTGTAAGCGCAACAATGGGGATATGTTTATCGGAACCATTTTCTGATTCTCTTATTCTCATTGTCGCTTCAATTCCGTCAACCTTAGGCATACCCATATCCATAAGAATCAGATCATATTCACTCTCTTCACTTCTATCCAGGACATCTCTCCCATTTACGGCTTCTGTTACAATAACACCATGCTTTGAGAGAAATTTCTTCATATATATTCTGTTTATTGCCTCGTCTTCAGCAATAATTACTTTAAGCCCCTCCAGGACATTGATGTTTGCCGGAACCAATACCTCCTGAATAATCTTTGCATCTGAAGGTGCCTGAATCACCGTAAGCTTAACTCTAAAAGTACTTCCAATTCCAACTCTACTCTCCAGACTAATGGTGCCGTTTAACAGTTCTACCAATTGTTTTACAATGGAAAGACCAATGCCCCCTCCTTCGTGAGTTTTGGTATAGGTATTTTCTATCTGAACAAAACT
>DAOWEB010000193.1 GCA_030638735.1 Spirochaetaceae bacterium | reverse complement strand
CCCCTGATCAGAAAATATCATTTTATACCGGAAAACACCTTTATCAAGGACATTGATAAGATTATCAGCATAAACCCAATCCATTTTTCTCGAATCATCATTTATCTCTAATTCACATAAAGTTATTAGATCAATTTCAATCTTATAAACATCATGTAATAATTTCTCAAATATACTGGAACTATGTGAAGCTGAAAAAAATATAAATATTATTAAAACAAACAGAGAGATCGATGCTATAATTATTGCTATAATTTGTCTGAATTTAAATATTTCCGATTTTATTTGCAACTTCTACTCCCTATAACTATAATTACACAGAGGAGAATAATTGTGAATCAGAAATTATTTGATTTTCTAAATAAAAAATCAATTTCAACAGTAATACCAGCTGTAATAATTTCTGTTTTATTAAATTGTTTGCTTAATCATATTTGTGATACCCTCAAATTGCCACTTTTTCTTGATTCAACCTTTACTGCTGTTACAGCGGCTCTTTTTGGAATTATCCCGGGTATTCTTACAGGATTGTTCACTAACCTTCTCCAGGAAGTTATACATAGCTTTCCACTTTATTTCTATCCATTTGCTCTTGTAAATATGACAACAGGGCTTATTGTGGGGATCCTGGTAAAACACGATTATTTTAAATCTTTCTATAAAGTTTTTATTGTCATTGTCTATACAGCTCTGGCCAATGCTCTACTGGGTGCATTGATAGTAACAATACTTTGGGGAGGAATAACCCATTCAGAGATGGATTATATAACAAAGGTTCTTATTATGACAGGACAGTCTGTATTCTCATCTGCATTTATTGCCAGAATATTAGTAAATCTGGTAGATAAGGGTATTGCCGTTCTTACTGCCTATATAATTTACAAAAAGATAAAACAGCAAAAAATCCTAACATGGAAAAATTAACTTTAATGCAATTATATATTTAACCAGATATTACTTAACGCCTCGGTTCCTTCATAAGGAGAAATTTGTGAATCTAAAAATATTTAAATATTTAAAAAATAAGTCAAAGTTAACAATATCATTGGCTATTATAATATCTGTAATATTAAATGGTCTAATAAATTTAGCCGGAGATACATTAGGGATTCCTCTTTTCCTCGATTCTATTTTTACTGCTGTAACAGCGGCTCTTTTTGGAATTATACCCGGCATACTGACAGGATTGTTTACTAATATTTTTCAGGAGATACTTCGAGGTTTTCCAATGTACCTCTACCCCTTTGCTGTTGTAAATATGGCTACAGGTCTGCTTGTAGGACTTCTTGTAAAAAAAGGTTACTTTAAAACATTTGAATTTGCAATGTCCCCGGCATACAGAAAAGTAACAATTGTTAAACAAAACTTCTAATCATAAAATACTGAGAATATATTTTAAATTTAATTGGAGCAACATGATACTTTATGCTAAACTTTATACAGCCTGGTCGCAACTACGTTGCTGCTCGCCTATGCAACCAAAGGAGTTAACCCATGAATAAAAACAAAAATCTGTATAAACTGGATGATGTCTTTATAGTCATATCATATCTGCTGATTCTCCCACTCTTATACATATTTAAACCAGTATTATCATATATAATTTATGATGAGGGAAATGCCCAGGAGGTGTTCCTGCAGTTTGTACAATCACAAATTGTAATTATTTCAATACTACTTGGCTCCAGCATATTTTTGCAGGTATTAGGTCGTATTATCCGAAAAGAAGAAAAAGTTCTTGTTAAAATTCTGGATATTGTTGTTATGTACAAGACAATTTCAATTAATCAACTGCAGCATAACCTGGACATGAATAAGCCTAAAGTAGAAAAATATATTAACAAACTATCAAATATAGGCCGTTTAAATATAAAATATGATGGCACATATGTAAAACTGGAACTGGATACACCTACAAACACAATGTATAGCGCTTCTTCGGAACAGACAGCACCTTCCAAATCTTTTACACCCCCACCTGTTCCAGAATCATCATCCGATTTTCAACAGGAAAAAAACGAGATAAAACAGGCTGAAAAGATACGGAATGAAGAAAACATTGTATCTTCCAAGGAAGATCTCCAGAATATTATTGCACAACTAAAGGGATCACAACAGAGTAAACAAACTTCCAGTAAAAAATTCAATGTGGTTCTATTTATTGTCTTGTTTTTTGCATTCTGGCCTATTGCATTTATTTATGCAGCAAGTTACTACATGAAAAATCAAAAAGGCAGTGTTATAGAAGAACGACTGAAAAACAGATTGAAAGACATGTAAACACACGTAGGGGACGCAGATCTGCGTCCCTTACGGTGACCCAATCCATGATGGATTGTTATACAAAATACCCAGCCATCGCCTCTGCCATATCATCAGGCATTCTACAGGGTCTGCCTGATGCTGTATCTATAAATGCCAGTTTTGTTTCTCCTACATTTATAAGTTCATCAGCCTCATTAAAAATTTCATAGTTAAATACTATCTTTACCCCTGGTTGTTTTTTAATAACAGTCTTAACAGTAAGAAGTTCATCATACCTTCCAGGAGCAATATATTTAGAATAGTTTTCAAGTACTGGCATTATAATACCATCTGCTTCCAGGTCTTTATAACTTAAACCAAGCTGACGAAGGCTTTCAACTCTTGCCACTTCATAATATGTTGCATAATTTCCATAATAGACATATCCCATTTGATCTGTTTCTGCATAACGTACCCTAATTTTTGTTTCTGATTTGTACATATTTAATTCCGGTCTCCTTTTGATTTACGTAGAGGGCTACAACGGATTCTTCTTGCATTCCTTTATAAGCTGGGTAATAATACAGAACAGGAGACTTATATGGAATACCGAATATTGATAATTAATCCTGGTTCAACTTCTACAAAATATGCCGTTTTTGATGGACTAAAAGAAAAACTGGTAAAAACCATAAGACATAACCATCAGGATCTGGATAAATTCCAAACAATTGGAGACCAGTTTGATTTTAGAACTAAGCTTATAGAAACGGGGCTTAAAGAGTCCGGTATTGCTGTCTCTTCACTGGATTGTGTTATTGGTAGAGGAGGTTTACTTAAAGCCATTCCAGGAGGAGTATGGAAAGTTAATAAAGATATGATTACTGACCTGAAAGAAGCTGAAAGAGGTGAACATGCTTCAAATCTGGGAGGTCTAATTGCATCTGGAATTGCCGAAAAAGCAAATGCTCCCAGTTTTATTGCTGATCCTGTAGTAGTAGATGAGATGATTGATTCTGCCAGACTTTCCGGTCATCCGGAACTTCCCAGATTATCAATCTTTCATGCTCTTAACCAAAAAGCTACTGCAAGAAGAGCTGCTGCAGAAATGGGCAAAGCCTATGAAAACTGCAGCTTTATTGTAGCACATATGGGTGGAGGTGTTTCTGTTGGAGCACATCTAAATGGCAGGGTTATAGATGTTAACAATGCTCTAAATGGAGAGGGCCCTTTTTCTCCGGAAAGAAGTGGTACCCTTCCTGCAGGACAGCTGGTAGAATTATGTTTTTCAGATAAATATACTAAAAAAGATATCCTGAAGAAATTAAAAGGTAATGGCGGTCTTGAAGCTTACCTTGGTTCAGCTGATGGCACAGAAATAGAAAAAATGATTAAAAACGGCGATAAAAATGCAGAACTTATTTACAATACTATGGCTTATCAGGTTGCAAAAGAAATTGGTGCTCTTGCAACAGTACTACAAGGGAAAGTAGATGGAATTATACTTACCGGAGGTCTTGCTTACAGCAATATCCTTATAGATGAGATAAAAAAAGGCATTGAGTTCATTGGAAAAGTGTTTGTTTTCCCTGGAGAAAATGAAATAGAGGCTCTTCGTGATGCAGCAATCAGGGTTCTTACAGGGAAAGAGAAAATCCAGGAGTATATAAGGTGAAACTAGCAATACTCACTACAGGAGGAACAATAGACAAAACCTATAATGAACACGAGGGGAGTCTTCTTAACGATAAGACAATGATAGAGGAAATTTTGAGACTTCTCCGCTTACCGGATCTTTATATCAAGTATGTTCATGTTATGAATAAGGATTCCCTGGATATGACAGAAGAAGATAGAAAACTGATACTTAATGCAGTAAATACTTCCAGTCCGTTTTCAGATGCAATTTTAATTATTCATGGCACAGATACTCTTTCTGATACCGGAGAATATTTATATAATAATCTCTTAAAATTGAACATCCCCATTATCCTTACTGGTGCTATGAGACCCTATGAATTCAGAGACTCTGATGCCACCCAAAATGTTACCGAAGCTCTTTTTGCTGCCAGAATAACAGGTCCGGGGATATGGGTTGCAATGCATAATCGTCTGCTAAGTTTTCCAGGGGTAGTTAAAGACAGAAATAATCTGACATTTATAAACAATGAAGAAAATAATAGTATTACTTGAACTCTACTAAATATTTCCTTATTCTGAATATAGGAGATTATTAGATGCTTGTAGAAGCGGAGATTTGGACTATTGCCAGAACTGACCAGGGAAATGCTGTACTTATTCGTCCTTTAGGATCAGATAGTGCTGTACCAATATTTATGGGACAGCTGGAAGCTCAATCTATACTAATTGGAATGGGTAGTGTTCCAATGCCAAGACCTCTGACTCATGACCTTTTTATAAATATTTTTAAACAACTTAAAACAACTATTATACGTATTGAAATAAATTCTCTTCTAAATGGTACCTTTTTTGCAAAACTAATACTAAAAACCGGAAGAGATGAATTAATTATAGATTGCAGACCCTCAGATGCAATAGGACTGGCTGTAAGGAAAAAGTGTCCAATATACATTGATGAAGGAATAGTAGATGAAGCAGGTATTCCCGTAAGCTCTATTACTAATAAAACTATAGAATCAAACTATGAATTAACTAAAACAGAAATAAAAATGCTTAAACTGGAACTTGAAAAAGTTATTGAAATTGAAGACTATGAAGAAGCAGCAAGAATAAGAGATAGAATAAATAAATTGGAAAATGACAATAAATAATATGATTGATAAAAAAATATTGCATATTTGGGGTAACTATGAGAATTAAAATTAATAATAATGCAGGGATTGATGTTACTAAAAATTTTGAAATAAGTTTTCCTGACGCAGCTGACATTTCAGTAAAGATAAATAAATACCTTGATAAAACTGATCAGAAAAATAAAACAACTGCTGCAGGAGTATATGCTGTAAATTTAATTGGACAAATTTTTGAATATATATTTTCAAATTATCTGAAAGAAGAAAACCCTGATCTTTTTTTGAAAACTAAAGAATATGCAGAAAGTAAAATTGGAAAATTAAAAACTGAAAATGTAGTAAATACCTTTGTCAATGATTTTTCACCTCATGGAAATACCCTGGAAGAACTACTGGTACTAAGATTAACAAATGAAAATCCAGCCTGTTCTCCTTATATAGTTATTTTTGAAGAAACTGATCTTATAAAAAAAACAGCTTATATGGAGTTGCTTGAAAGTAGTTATACTTTTATAAAAAACATTAAGGGACCCGGAACAGGAGATCTTAATTTGATAGATTTTCTGAAAGCTCCCAGCAAAGCCCACCCCGACAATCTGATGAATCAACTTTCATATATATCAGAAAACTGGAAATTATTATTAGGTGATAAATTTCAACTACTTCTAAGAGGGATCGACTTCTTAAAAGAGGAAAACAAACCCCACTTCCCACCAGGCCCGGGACCAATGGAAGCTTATAATTATGACTACGGAGATGGGAGTCCGGAAGGTTTCAGCCAGGATTCAAACTGGATGCCAAATGTAGTAATGCTGGCAAAGAGCACCCTGGTTTGGTTGGATCAGCTATCTAAACAGTATAAAACTTTAATAACCAGACTGGATCAAATACCCGACGAAGAACTGGATTTAATATCTTCCAGAGGGTTCTCTGCTTTGTGGCTTATTGGTTTATGGGAAAGAAGCAGTGCTTCAAAACAAATAAAGCGTACATGTGGAAACCCGGAAGCAGAATCTTCTGCATATTCATTAAAACGATATGAAATTGCTGAAGAACTAGGAGGATGGGGGGCCTTGCATAATCTCAAACACAGATGTGCAGAAAGAGGAATTCGACTTGCCAGTGATATGGTTCCCAATCATACAGGAATTGATTCTGACTGGATAAATGAACATCCTGACTGGTTTATACAACTACCGGCTGCTCCATACCCAAATTACAGCTTTAATGGACAAAACCTTTCACCAAATCCGGATATTGGCATATATTTGGAAGATCATTACTATAACCAGACAGATGCTGCTGTTACATTTAAAAGAGTAGATTTCAGGACTGGTGAAGAACATCATATTTATCATGGTAATGACGGTACATCAATGCCCTGGAATGATACTGCCCAGCTTAATTACCTTAACCCAGAGACAAGAGAAGCAATAATACAGACAATTCTTCACGTTGCCAGAAATTTTCCTGTAATTCGATTTGATGCAGCTATGACTCTGGCAAAAAAACACATCCAGAGATTGTGGTTCCCGGAACCTGGATCAGGGGGAGATATTCCCACCAGATCTGAAAGGGGTTTAAGCAGATCCGATTTTAATAAAGCTATACCAATTGAGTTTTGGAGAGAAGTAGTTGACAGAATAAAAGATGAAGCTCCGGATACACTTTTACTTGCAGAAGCCTTCTGGATGATGGAAGGATACTTTGTTAAAAACCTGGGAATGCACAGAGTCTACAACAGTGCTTTTATGAATATGCTCAAAATGGAAGAAAATCAGAAATATAAGGAAACAATAAAAAACACACTACGTTTTGACCCTGAAATACTTAAAAGATTTGTAAACTTTATGAATAATCCTGATGAAGATACAGCTGCCGAACAATTTGGAATGGGAGATAAATATTTTGGAATATGTACCATGCTTTCCACCATGCCAGGCCTTCCAATGTTCGGCCATGGACAGATTGAAGGATTTAAAGAAAAGTATGGAATGGAATACAGAAAAGCATATCATAATGAAATTCCGGACACAAATTTTATCCATAGACATAATAGAGAAATTTTCCCATTAATAAAAAAAAGATATCTCTTTTCAGAATCAGAAAACTTCCAACTTTACGATTTATTTAGTCAGGAAGGCCAAATAAATGAAAACGTATTTGCATGGTCAAACAGTACAAATAATGAGTATGCTATAGTTTTTTTTAATAATGCATACAGTACAGCTGCTGGCTGGATAAATACTGCATCTTTAAAACTGAATACAGCTGCTACTAATATAGGAACTGCACTTAAATTACAGAACAGTTCCAACTATTACTGTATTTTCAGAGAACAAAGATCCGGTTTAACTTTTATTAGAAATTCGCAGAATATATTGAAATCCGGAATATATTTACATTTAAATGGATATGAATGCCAGGTATTTCTTGATTTTAGAGAAATTTATGATGAAACAGGGAAATGGGCTAAACTCGAAGCAGAGCTTAATGGTAAAGGTATAACCAATATCGACAGAGCACTTAGACAACTTACTCTTAAACCGGCATCAAATAAATTACATGATATATTTCAGAAAGTAATAACAGATGGATTAAAAGATCTTGTCTTAAAAGAAGAAAATCAATCTAATAATTTTACAAGTCAACTGATTAAGCATTATTCAAACTTCCTGCAGGAATTAAAATCCTGCTTATTTATTGACGATCAAACCATAGGAAAAGTTGAATTGTTATTCATGGAGACCCTAAAATCAGTTGAAAATTTGGGAGATATGAACCTGAAAAAAGTAAAAGAAAAACCCTTATGGTTAAAATATATTTTTAGAGGGTTCGGAATGATGCCAGAAGTATGGAGTCTTCTTCTTGGATGGATAACACTGTTTCCATTATCAGAACTTTTTCCTGATAATAAAGAATCGCTTTTAAATACTGAACTTACACAGCTGTTGGAAGATCTCCAAATTAAAAATTCAATAAGTAATTCCCTTACAACAGCCGGTATTAATGAGTCGAACCTCCATGAATTGTTTCAACTTGCAGTAATTATCCCCTCTCATAAAAAATGGGAAGAAGAAGATATTAAAGAAAAAGATTCCCAATTACTTATATTAAGGAAATATTTGTTGAATTCATCTTTCCACCATAACAATCCATCTGAAAAAAGATAGGCTTCTTCATTGATAAATTCTGGTGAAAAAGGTATTAGTGTTAT
>DAOWEB010000156.1 GCA_030638735.1 Spirochaetaceae bacterium | reverse complement strand
TTCTCATTCCTGAGATATGGAGCCGCCTGGAACCTGAAGAAAGAGTTCCGGCAAGACTCATAGAAGAAGGTTCTTTTGAAAAAGTCGAAGACATGGAGTGGAAGGGCGAAAAAATACTGACCAGCCGATTAGGATACAGAATGACAGAAACCTTCCTATTCAACTACATGGGAAGAATATTTGATGAACCACACGCAGTATTCAACAATGAGATGCTGAAACCGGAAACACAGGACATGGATGCTTTTGTTGAAGGGATAAAGCATATTATTGAGAGTCAGAAAAAGGTTGCCCTTGTATACTTCGAGGATGGAAGTATAGAATCTGCAATTCCACCGATAAAGGCACTTATCAATATTATGGCGTATGATAATTATGAGGGTAAGGATATAAACGATCCCGAAATTAGAAAACTGTTCAGCAAAGAATTTGTGATCAAGAGCGACTGGTATAAAGACAGGCTTCAGCGAAAGCAAAAAAGAGATATCGCACACAGTAAAAAAATAATCAGTTATCTTGAATCTTTTATGCTGGTTAAAGAAAATATGGAGCTTACTGAAACATTAAGCGTTGAAAGCAGACTTAAAAAATGTAAGGCTAATCTTAAAGAGGCAAGTTCCAAAAATTATTTAGACTTACTTACAGGTACAATTGGTCTTGATCCAGTTTATGGAATGAAGGATAACTAAATTTGTTATTAGGCTGTATACAACTATACAGCCTAATTTGTTTTTCATTTTTATAGGAACTTTTTAAGCAGGTTAAATTCTCTTCCCTGTTTGGCTTTGAAACGTTTTGCTAGATTTCTGGGAGGAAAATTATCTTTATAAATCCATGAACCCTCTGCAAAAATATACTGTTCTTTTTTTAAAATATTTTTCATTAGATGTGCGCTCATCAATACACCCAGCCCCTTATTTACAAGAGGGTGTATTGCTCCTATAGAGATTATTCTTACTCTATTAATATTTTCTCTTTTTTCAGATTGATAGATATCTGGAATACAAACTAAAATCCCAACTGCTTCTTTTTTTTTATTTTCTGCAATAATAATAAGATCATCATCAATAATTGGGAGCATAGACATTATCAATTGACGCTCATCATCCAGGGTTCTTGAGATATAACCATATCTTCCACTAAAGATCTTACTCTGCAGAACGTGAATTATACTGATTTCTTTTTCCAGATTTTGCCTATTAAATTCCCTCGTAATAAATCCAGGTAATTTTACATAGAAAGGAAAAGTTGTTTCCCGATCAAAATAAAATGATAGCATATTACTTATTTTCAAGTACCCGGATTTTTGGAAAATATCCAAATAGTATGGTGGATTATAATTGGTAAAAACCATATGAGGGAGATTAAACCCTTTTGTTAATAGACCTAGCAGTTGATTATCTACTTTAGGTGCAATTACCGAATTTACCCCATTTTTTGAAAGTATTTTTTCACATAATCTGAGAACTTTAATTCCATATTCTTCTTTATCCTTAACACATTCAAAAAAACCAATCCATCCCTGAGGTTCACCAACTTCATCTATGGCCTGCTTATGTAGAAATGCAACAGCTCTGGCTACAGGATTATTATCTTCAAAAACAACTATAGGAGTCAATATTTTATAATTAGATCCGGAATACTGGTTCAGCTTACTGTCAAACATCTGTTCTGAAGCAGAGGCCCAAATAGAATTATCTTTATATGTTTCTATTGCTACCTGATGAAATTGTTTAATAGCTGCCTTATCATTAAAGTTTTTAATCTCCAGGACTTTCATTAAAAATTCCTTATTATTCTTATAAGTTTTTTTGAATTTGAGTTTAGTTCAGGTTTTTTGTCAGTAAAAATTATTTTTCCTAACTGTCCTCCTGATGTTGATGCTCTCCTTTTTAGATTTTCTCTAATTTTGTCTTCAATAATATTTTCCTGACAACCTGGTTTGAGGACCAGTCGTATTTCAACAAGATCAAGTGAATGCTGAATAGCCTGATATTCAAGAATATCACCTGATGCCTGATTAATAGCCCTTCTGACATAATCAGGAAACAGATATCTTGTTGAGTTGTCATAACTATTCAAAAGAAATAAATCATCTGCCCTGCCATGAATAAGTTTGATAACACGAAAACAGGAACCACAGGTACAAGGTTCAGAAGATATTTCAAGGACATCATTTAATTCATACCTGATAACTGGCTGAGATGTTCGATACAAATCTGTTAAGATAACCTTAGAGGCTCCCCCGGCAAAATCAAGTTCATTTAACTGTACAAGAACTGTATCTTCATTTATATGGAGATTACCGTGCCTGCAGGTAGATCCAATAAACCCTTCGGATCCCTGATAAATCTGCACAACAGGGACTCCGAAAACTATCTCAAGATATTGTTTATTTTTTTCATCCAAAACTTCAGCATACGATATTAAAGCATCAATTTTATGTTTAATTTTAGATTGAAGAGATCCAAGCATAGAAAGAAGAGAAGGAGGTCCGGCAATAATATTGAGCTTCCTTAAATTTATCAACTCAATTAATTTTTCCGGAGGATGAGTGTAATCAACATATACCATCTTTGCTCCGAATGAACGGGGTTCCATATAACTGGGGTTATTAGTTCGTAAGGCAAAAAGTATACGATATTTTTTTATATGCTCAGGCAAACCATTCCTCGCCCATATAAGACAACCATACATATCCCTTTCATTTTTACCAAGAATAGTAAGACCACGACTTCCGGATGTACCGGAAGATAAACCTATTGAATATTTACTGTTATAAAGCTTTATACTACCGGATTTTTCCTGTTCAATATTGTATTTAATAAGTTTGTCCCGTTTTAACCCTACAGTATTTATTTCATCAAAGTTCTCCATCATTATCGACTTATTCATTAAGGAAATATCTTCTAAAGAACTTTCAGGTGATATAATATCCTTATAAAAAGCTGAATAATTCCCTGCAAATGATAGTATTTCTTTAACCCTGGTCTCCTGATGATTCTTTAGAGTTTCAGGATCCCATTGATAAAACTGTTTTTTAAGCTGTCTGACAATGTGAAGTTTCTTTAAAAATAACATTCCTTTTTTATACCTGCCTGGTTTCTTTATTAAGTTTAGATCTTACATCAAAATAAACTTCCCTGGTTATTCCATACTTCATTGCAATAAGTGCTGTTATAAAAAGAAATAACCCGGGTATTATTCCAAATATAATTCTTACTCCAATAACAGAAGAGAGAACTTCCGATCCGGAGCTTGAAGCATACCCGAAAAAAGTAAGAACTGCACCAAGAAGAAGACCTGCAATAGATATTCCCAGCTGATGAACTGTCATCCACAAACCAAAAAATACTGATTCATGCCTTTCACCTGTTTTATTTTCGTAGTAATCCACAAGATCAGGCACAAAAGAATATGGTATAAAAAGGTATGATGACATAAATAGACCAAGGAAAAAGCATCCAAGAAAAAATTGAGTAGTATCTCCCTCATTTACAAAAAGACCTACTAACAAAAGAACTACTGCAGAAGCACTGTTCCCTATAAGAAGTAATATACGTTTGTCATATTTTTGTGCAAACCTGCTCCATACAGGAATAGTAACAGCGGATATTGCAACGTAAATGGCAAGCCCAATGGAGCTGACCCCCCTGTTGCCAAGAACATGCTGGGCAAAAAAAGGAAGGGATGCAGAAAGAGATCCGGTTGCAATTGCTCCGAAATATTTCAAAAACAATAGAATATATACATTTTTTTCTTTTACAAGATTTACATATTGAGAAAAGCTGAACCTTACTATTTCAGTTTCGTCAGGATGGATATCCTCAATTCCCTTAATACTTCGACTTGCTATTAGAAGTGTTATTAATGAAAACAATCCAAATCCTGTTGTTATAGCCCTTAAACCTATAATATCTGTAGTAAAAGAGGAAAGCATCATTGCAGTTCCTCCTCCAATTAAAGTTCCAAATGTTGAAAGAATAGCCCTTAATCCTGTTATTTGAGTACGCTCATCATAATTAGATGTTATTACAGGAACCATAGCCATATATGGAACAACTACAGCTGTGTAGGCAGTAGCATAGATCATCATGCTTAATACTGCAAAAACAAACTGAACCCATACAGAAGAATTAAGAGGGATCATCCAGAGTAGCATAAAACTCAAAGCAAAAGGGAGTGCCCCAAAAAGTATATAGACCCTCTTTCGACCATACTTTGATCTGGTCCTGTCACTTAAAATTCCCATTAAGGGATCGTTAACCCCATCCCATAATTTCCCGAAAAAAAATGCCAGACCTGCAAGCCAGGGATCCATACCTACAATATCTGTTAAATAAAAAATAAAAAAGAACCCTACAGCAAAATAAGAAACTGATATCCCCATATCTCCAGCTGCATAACCAAGTTTATTGCGAAATTTCATTACCTGCCTCACTCCTGTCAGTACATGATTTCTTATTTACTCTATTATTAGCTTACCATAATAATCTACTATAATCACAGACTAAAATAATAAGTGGGAAAAGGTTGTGAGCCCCTTTTCTAAATATAAACCTCTGTCCCCAATTTTAACGCAAAATTTGCAACTTTGAAATTCATATTTTTATGAGACTTGAGACAATGTTCATTATCTCCGCTATAGATACAAAAGGATTTGTTTATCTGCTTTGGAAAATTCCTGTAAAAATACTCCAGCCCTTTGACAAACCTGGGGTGAAAAGTCTTACCCGACTTTATTTCAATACAATTAAATCTATTTCCCTGTTTAAAGAGAACATCAATTTCATTTTGGTGGCTGTCTCTGTAGAAGAATAGATTATGATCCAGTCCTTCATTATATCTTGATTTTATTAATTCCAAAATTATTAAATTTTCAAAAAGTCCTCCCCGTAAAGGGTCCCGTGACATCTGTCCGGCAGTTTCAATATTCAAAAGATATGAACAAAAACCGGTGTCATAGAAATAAATTTTAGGAGATCGAATTAACCTCTTTTTTATATTTGCATAATAAGGTTCCAAAAAGAAGATAATATACGAAGCCTCCAATATAGAAATCCATGATTTTATTGTAGGTACTGAAACTCCTGTTTCATCTGCCAAATGACTGGAATTGAATAATTGTCCAGTCCTGCCGGCACATAATTTTATGAACCGTTCGAATAGTCGTATATCCTTTATATTTATTAACTGTCTGACATCACGCTGAATATAAGTTTCAAAATAATTTCTATATGCTTTAACAGGATCAAGGGTTTCATCATAGACCCTTGGGTAAAATCCTCTTACCAGCCATTCATCCAGAGAGTAATTTTGGTTAAATTTATCTGCTTCTGAAAGAGTCAAGGGAAGTAATTTCAGTACAGCCGTCCTGCCGGCAAGGGATTGAGAAATATTCTGCATCAAATGAAATTGATTACTACCAGTAAGAATATATCTTCCATTCTGTTTATTGGTGTCCACTATTGATTGTATATATGATAAAAGATCCGGAACTCTTTGTATTTCATCTATTATACAGCCATCGGGATACATTTCAAATAAACCCCGGGGATCATCAATTGCCAATCTCCTAATATCCGGATCTTCGAGTGAAATATACGGTTTTTCAGGGAATACTATTTTTGCTAATGTGGTTTTTCCAGATTGTCTGGGACCTGTAATTGTCACTACAGGATATGATTTTGCCATACTAATACATTCATTCTGGATTTCACGAGGTATTATCATACTGACATTATACCGGATTGTGCAATTTTAAACAACAACTTTAAATTTACACATAATATTTATCCAATATATTCATCAGGGACGTAGACTGGAAGGTTCCACATCCAGAAAATACCCATAACACCAGCCCCGTACTCCATCATCGGTATTTACCAGATACCAGTAGTCGTTCATCTCACCAATCTGCATTTTGGATTCACTTCTTCTAATTGTAATACCTTTTACACCTGTGTCCAGCCGACCTACAACTTCGGAGTCTAAAGTAGGCAGTGCCCGCACGCGAAGGATACCGTCATTTACACTCATTTCTCTGCCGTAAAAGGGATTCACTACCGGTTTGCCCAGGATCATCGGCTCAGGTACTCCGGCATAGTCAGAAACATTTTTTGTACCGAAGGCGTTGTTTTCACTGTCCCAGCCTATGTAATGGCCGTCATCGAGGGAATAGACAGTTAGATCTATTTTACCTGTGTCGAGATTTACTACCCGGAAGGAGCCGTCACTGGAGCCTAAGACAATAGAATCATTACTTACATCACTCGAATCAATATGAATACCCCCCCAATTTTCAGTAATTGATGATAAAGTGGGTATATCCAGCCTAATAGATCTGATCACTTCCCATGTTTTTGTATTGTATATTCTTATATGTCCCGTATTTTCACCATCACTTAATTTATCCGGGAGTATTAATATTGCTTTTGTTTCATCAGGAGTAATTATTATGGAATCAGCATTATCCAAAAGTAAAACAGGAGAATTTTCAGATAAACTATAGACCACAGTTTTACTTTCAATTAAGCTTTTTGAAATTATCTGTTTGGAACTGATCACACAGGCTTTAAGCTCTCCTAATAATTTTTCATTTACAAAAGTGAAATTATTATCCGAAGTGAGTATTCTGGTATGTTGCTCAATTTGGGAAAAATGAGTTTGATGGAGAGACTCCATAAATAAGTATTCATCATCACCAAAAATATAAAGATCAGATAAATGAATATACACAAAATCATTCAAACCACGATCAGTAGTATTCCATTGAGAAATTATTGAAGTTGAAAAATCTTTAAAATTAAATCCGTATAAGGAATGAGTTAGTTGCAATAAACTTTGATTACCACCAGATTGTAGATATTCAGCAGGTTTCTCCCCAATTTTAAGATGAGCAGGTACACTGATTAAGATTCTTTCATTTTTTGAATCAATATTCCAGCTGTAGTTTCCATACAAAGGGAAAAAGAGTGTACTTACATGATCCATGGAATCAGTTATTCTATATAAACCGAATCTACCGGTTTGTGACCACCCTCCATATATTTCTTCTTTATAATATCTATGTTGTTTATTTATATCGACTTCTAATAAATATGGAATTTTATCATGAAAGAAAACTGAGTAGTCATTAGTATGTACTGATCTATATTTATATGCTGTTTTTAACTCACCAGTAGTTAGATTCCAATATTCAAACTGATCATAATTGCTTCCCATCTCTCTAATTAGAGCAACAAACTCACCAGTACTATTTACTACA
>DAOWEB010000042.1 GCA_030638735.1 Spirochaetaceae bacterium | reverse complement strand
GAAGATCGGGAAGCAATGGATGCTGGTAACTTCCGGAAATATGGAAAGCTGGAATACTATGACAGCATCCTGGGGGGGATTAGGTGTAATTTGGCGACGTAATGTTTCGTATGTTTTTGTAAGATATTCCACATAAACATATGAATCTATGGCCCAGGACCGTAGACCCACGCTGGCCTTTTTTTATAAAATGTGTAGAGAAAATCTTTCTTTCTGTGGTTCAAAGTCTGGTAGAGATGTTAATAAGGCCAGTGAAACCGGCCTGGATCCTTTTTCTTCTTCTGATAGTACTGTTTCTTTTAATCAGGCAGAATTAATTCTTGTGTGTAAAAAACTATATGCAGGAGGGATTAATCCAGAAGATTTTATAGATTCATCTGTTAATGATAACTATAAAACAAAGGATTATCATAAAATGTATATTGGTGAGATTACAAAGGTACTTTCTATAAATAAATGAAGTATGTTGAAGAAATTTTAAAAAATAATCTTAATAATCAAAATTCTTTTTTTGTATTTCCGTCTGAACTTGTTGCTGCCTTCTGGATGCGAAAAAGTCTGGTGCTGGGAAGGACGCATCCCCGAGCAGCAGACGAAGTCTGCGACCAGGGAAGGACGCATCCCCGAGCAGCAGACGAAGTCTGCGACCAGGGAAGGACGCATCCCCGAGCAGCAGACGAAGTCTGCGACCAGGGTGTGAATTCTGTTTTATCCAGGCGTTTTTTAAGCTGGGACAAGTTCAAAGAGAAGACATTTTCCCTTAATATGGATTTTTCACCAGTAAATGCCCATATACGTACTCTTTTTGCTTCTTCCCTTCTTGAAGAAAATAAAAAAAACGGGAATCTACTCAAAGGACTTATTAAGCCGGAACATTCAGCGGGATCACCAGCTTTTCTTTCACGGCTTACTTCTGTTTTGACAGATGTAAAAAGTTTTAGAGAAAATAGTGAATTAAAAGATGTTGCTCTGGATCCTGGAGTACGGGAAGATCTTGATTTTTTATATAATTCTTACACCAGTTTTCTGACAGAAAGAGAGATGTTCGAACCTTCCTGGGTTAAACCTGAAATTACAGATATTGGTGAAGAATACTTTCTTTTTTTTCCGGATGTAATAGAAGATTATAAAGAATTCTCAGTAGATTTGGAAAAATCGGCTGTTATAAAAATTATTTCAACAGAAACTAAAGAACTTAATGAAATTAAACATTTTGGCTCATCTACTCTGGAATTAAAATCATTGCTTGGAAAGATAGGTTCCCTTCTTGATTCAGGGGTCCGATCTCAGGATATTGCCATTACGCTTCCTGATATGGATGGCTGGCGGATCGATCTGGAATATGAGGCTGATCTAAGATCGATCCCTCTTGATTTTAGACAGGGAAAAAGTCTTTCAGAATATCCTGGAGCCCGGCTTTTCAGGGATATCCTAAGTTGTGAGAAATCCGGTTTCAGCCTCTCTACCATGAAGCAGATATTAGTTAACAACTCAATCCCCTGGAAAGAAAAAGAAACTGCCCATGGATTATTCCAATTTGGTGTAAAACATCACTGTTTTAAAAATTATAGACTAATGGGTAGAGAAATTGATGTCTGGAAGGATTCTCTGTTTAACTCTGATGAAACCAGGTTAATTGAATTTTATCAGGAATTAAAATCCGGAATAAAAAAAATTGCAGATAGTAAAACTTTTGGTGAAATAAAAGTTGCAGTACAGATGTTTATTTCAATATTTCTGGACACTAATCTATGGTCTTTAGAGACTCTTAAAGAGTTCCAGTTTTGTTTGGATACTCTAAATGATCTTGAGGATGCTTCTTCAAAAGTTGGCAATCTTGAATATGGTTCAAACTGTAATATCTGGTTATCAGCTATTGAAGGGAGAATCTATGTAAAGCGCTCAGAAACTGTCGGTGTAAATGTTTTCCCTTATCGGGTTGCAGGAGGGTGGGGGGGGCTTTGGCATTTTATTCCAGGTTTGTCTCAGATTTCAGGATCTGTTATTAAATCAAAATATATATTTTTAAAGGATAATCAGAGAGATAATCTTCCTGGGCTGGATTCTGATTATACAGAACCTTTTATCAATTTATATAATTTATCAGGAGAAAATGTTGTTTTCTCTTATAGTACGGATTCATTTAGCGGACCTGCTCTGCCTCCTTCTTTTTTTGTTTTGGAAAGAGTTGTTTCGGATACGATAAATGTTTTATCAGTGTTGAATGATGAGTATGTTTCCGAATTGGGATATTGGGCCGGGGAAAATCCCCTTCCTGAAAAAATTTTCCCTCTAATGAAAAAAGGGGTTGAGTATTCTATTACAGGTGCTTTTACAGATAAAAAAACTGATTATACAAAAGATACAATAACCATGCCTGAAATTAAAAACAGAATTCTGGAAGTTCTTCTGGATAAAAATAAATATTTATCTGTATCTCCAAGCAGTCTGGATCAGTTTTCAGCTTGTCCTTATTATTTTTTGTTTTATAGAGGATTTAGTGTAAGTGAAAAAGAGTATAAGGAAAATTATATTGACCATCCGGTTTTTGGACAGGTGATACATGAATGTTTTGATCGTTTTTTTAAGTATGTGGATGGATTGGATTCTGAATTTTTAAAGTCACATCTGGAAGAATATAAAACTGAGATAAGTTCAATTATTGATAAAGTATTTAATAGATATCTTATTAAAGGAGACGCCTTTATTCCTCCTGTCTGGAATTATTGCCGTGAGTTTACCCATAATAAACTCATTAGTTTTATTGAGATCGAATCAGTACCGTTCCCAGGGTTTAGACTTGCTTCTGCCGAGAAGAAGTATAGTTATAAATTGGATGATAAAAAAATAGAACTTACAGGAAGAATTGACAGGGTCTCTTTTAAAGGAGATAAAACTGCAATAGTAGATTATAAGAAGAAGAACCACCTGAAGAAGGGAGATATGGTTTCTGGTGAAAGTGGACCGGTAACTTTTCAAATCCCATTCTACATCTATCTGGTAGAAAAAAGTGGTCTAAAAGTTACTTCCGCAAGTTACTACGATGTAACTGACTGCAGGTATAATCATGTGTATAATACGGAGCCTGTTTTAAAAAAAGATAAACCCTGGTGTTCGGAAGAAGATATCTCAAATTTAGTTTTAAAAATGGAAGAGAGTGTGGGAGAGATGGATGAGAGAATTCGTTTAGGTGATTTTTCTGTTCATCTTGATGGATGTGATAGCTGCAGCTTCCGAAGAATTTGTAGAACAAAGTATCATGTAAGGTAATAAAAGATGAGAGAACTGGATAAAAATCAAATGCTGGCAGTAGAATGTGACAAAAATGTAGTTGTATCTGCCGGTGCCGGAGCAGGTAAAACAACTGTATTGTCAGAAAGATACTTTCGTTTAATTTCTGAGGGAAAGGCAGGAGTTGAAAATATTCTTACTTTGACTTTTACAAGGAAGGCTGCTGCTGAAATGAATGAGCGAATATATCAGCGTCTTCTTAACAGTACAAATACTATTGCTGTCAGCCAGGCAGCAGAGTTTGATAAGGCAAAAATATCTACTCTGGATAGTTTTTCTGCACAAATTGTACGGAACGGTTCTGACAGGTTTGGTGTTTCTCCTGATTTTACATCAGATAATGAAGCAGCTGCGACTATGGCTGCTGAAATAGCTTTGGATTTTATTCTTAAAAAACAGAATAACAGATACCTTCAGGAGTTTATCTATCTCCATGGATTTAAAATTGTATATGAGGACTTGTTTGTTTCACTGGCTGTAAATGAATTTAACTTATCAGACACTATAGATTTTCCGGGATTACTTGAAAAACAAAAAATTGGATTGAGCAATGGGTATCGAAGAAATTTAGGGGAACTGGAAAAAATAAGAACGGATATTCTTTCTTTAAGTTCCGGAATTGGGAAGGTGATGATTAATAATATTGCTTCCTGCGAATCTCTGGGGGACATGGGGGCCTATTCTGATGAGACAGAAGGGGTACTTCCTTCTTTATTTCTGGAAAGAGTTGAAAGTTTTAAGTTTAAAAAGGGAACATCAAAACATCCGGAGACTCCTCTATTAAATGAATATATTGTTAATTGGAGAGACTTATTATCAATAACTGAAAGTATTGCAAACGGAATATTGAGTTTTCCTTTTTTAGAGGGAATGTTTGGTTTGCTGGAAGATTTTCAAAATCTATTTCTTACAAAAAAAAGATCTTCCGGAATACTGACTTTTCTGGATGTTTCAAAGATGGCTGTAAGTATATTAAAGGAAGATACCAGCCTTAGGAATTTCTATAAAAAAGAGTTTCAGTATATTATGATTGATGAGTTTCAGGATAATAACCTAATGCAGAAAGAGTTATTATACTTACTTGCTGAAAAAAAAGAATTATCAGGAGATGGTGTTCCTCTTGTGGAGGATTTAGAGCCGGATAAGTTGTTTTTTGTAGGTGATGAAAAACAGTCCATATATAGTTTCAGGGGAGCGGATGTCAGTGTTTTTAAAGGATTAAGCAATGAACTTATAAATTCAGGAGGGGAATCTCTTTCCCTTAATACAAATTATAGAAGTGAGCCTGATTTAATAAAATTTTTTAATAGAGTATTTGATAATGTAATGCAGGATTCTGAAGAACCCTACGAAGCAGATTTTGAGGCACTGGAATATAGAAATCCAGTAGAAGGGGTAGTTCCCAAAATTTCAGTTTTTTATAAACCTGAAACAGAAACAGGAGACGGCTATCTTCATAGTAATGAGGCGGAAGCCTGGTATATAGCAAAATTTATTAAGGACAAAGTCAAAAGTAAAAGTCTGGTTGTAGCAAAAGACGGGAAGTTAGCAGCAGCAGAGTATGATGATTTTGCAATTTTAATGCGTTCTACAAGTAATCAGATAATGTATGAGAAATACTTTAGGAAGCTTAATGTACCCTGTACTGTGCAAGGCGTAAGAGCATTATTTATGGAAGCTCCGGTTAATGATATTTATAATCTTCTGCAGCTTCTTGTTTATCAAAATGATAGAGTTTCATATTCGGCTCTTTTAAGATCACCCTTTGCAAATCTTTCTGATAATATTACAGCAGCTCTGCTTTTACATGGAGGTGATGCTTTTATATTATCTGACTTAAGTGTACTGGAAGGTATTAAAGTCGGGGTTGATGATAATAAAAAGTATAATAATATACGGGAGCTCTATTTAAATTTAAAAAAGAATGTTGACTATATCCCTGCAGCTGATCTTATAAAGACAATCTGGTATGAGGGTGGTTACAGAAACTATTTAATGAGCAATCGTGAGTATCATGGCTATCTTGAATATTATGATTATCTTAAAACACTGGCTGTCAGGTCAAATGAACGGGGAGAATGTCTTGCTGTTTTTCTCGACTTTATTCGGGATAACCTTGGTAAGTATGAGAAACTTCCTGATCTTGAATTATTACGGGATGAAACACAAGGGGTTCAGCTTCTTACCATTCATAAATCCAAGGGCCTTGAATTCCCTGTGGTAATAGTTGCAAATACAGGAAATAAAGGCCGATCAGGGGGCGGGGGGGCATATTATGTTTCTGATGATTTTGGGATTACATTAAAATATGAAAATAATTCCGGAGGGAAGGCCAACTATTTTTATGACAGAGCAAAAGATCTTGAAGCAAAAAAAGAGCTTGCCGAAAATAAACGAATATTATATGTGGCACTGACAAGAGCTCAGTCCCATCTAATAATTTCTGGTGGGCATAGTAAAAATACAAAGAATACGGAGACACAAACAGGGGCAAAGATTCTTCTTAATATGGTTTTAAAGGGGCTTGGCTGGGATGGAGATCCTGAGTCTTTAAAATCAGAATCCTTTAAAAAATATATCAGCATAATTCCGGATATAAGTGAAAGAGATGTTGCCCTGGCAGGAGAGAAATCTAAAAAAATTGATCCTGAAAAAATTATAAATGATTATAACAATAGTGAAATAATAATTAGGAATGCAATTCGGGATACATGGGCTGTTTCTGAAATAAATAGTAACTTTGTTAATTCCTTAAGCCAAAATAAACAGTTAATGGATAAACTGTCAGATTTAGAAACAGATGTTTTTTTAGGGGAGGATCAGTATGCAGCTTTTGGTACATACTGTCATAAACTAATAGAATCACAGTTAAAAAATCTTAAAGACGATATTCGTTTTCCTTCTCAACTGTTGAAACTTACAAATGAACAGATAGAAATTCTTAAACAGGATGCAGAGGTGCTGTCATTGAATTTTACAAATTCATCTTTTGCACAGGGATATAAAGATTTTGAAATGGAATCTGAACTTTCCTTTTTGCTTAATATTGGGGATATAAATAACCCTGTTTATATAAATGGTCAAATTGATTTATTAATCGAAAAAGATGATGGAGTTGTAATTGTAGATTTTAAGACTGATAAATTTAAAGATGTGGAAGAATACGCTCTTCAAATGTTTCTGTACAGGAAGGCTGCAGGGGACATTTTTGGTAAACCTGTAAAGAGTTATCTGTTTTATTTACGAGAAGGGAAGAAGGCAGAGGTCGATAGTGTTTTTTCTATGGCTGATATTAAGAAATTTTCTATTCAGGGTTGAAGAGCTGATAAGGGATATGCTTCCTGAGCCGACAGGGCTGAAGTTTATGGGGGATTTCAGTATCAGATTTTCTTTACATATTTCTCAACAATATTTCTCAGTTTTTTATAGGAAGGTGGCGGTCCCGTTCTTATCTCTTTCCCATTAATATAAATACCATCAGAAATTCCCCACTCCAGAAAGGTCTCCCTGTTTGAAGTATTGTACTCCGTCACTTTTACAATATCCCCGAACTCTGCCGCTGCCCGTTTTATCCTGTTTGATGCCATGTTCTGAACAGGACACCATCCGTTTTGAAAGATTGTTATCTCAACACAGTCTTTAACTTTTAAGGGTTTTTTCTTTGGACGGAACCAGGCTGGTTGTTCGGCATCGGGAGCGAAAGATTTCCATAGAAGTACCTGAATACCCATTTTATTCGCTTTTTTATAGCCCTGTTTTCGAAACCATGATGCCCTCATAAATGCAGGAATCGAAAGCCCCCACACTGCAAGACCCTTGGCCCCCAGACTTTTAACATCCACTTCCGCTGCTTCGATAAGAGCTTTTCCAGTCCCTTTCCCCTGTTGGTTACCGACCCCTTCAGAGTGTCCGTGGACCCAGATACATAGAATCACATAAAGGTCTTTGCCGTTTACAAAAGAGTTTTCAATTGGGAGGTACTGGATCATTCCGATCAGTTCCCCCTTGTCAGATTTGGCGAGCTTTACCCTTAATCCACGATGTTTTTCGATATTATACCAGTTTTCTTTGTGGGGATGACCCTCTTTAATTTCAGAAGACCAGTCTTCCAGGCAGTTGAAGTAAGTTTGTTCATGCTCTTTCTGTAGATCAATTATTTCCATAATAGCCTCCAAAAAAATTTACATATTTATAAAATTATTAAGTATTCTTTTCCCATCTCTCTCTGTACTTTTTCCAGGTGTTTTATGTGTATAGGCTTTTTTTATACTTGGTGTTGCTGCACTTCTGCGTTCAAATACTTCTTTAGCCTCTTCATAATTATAGTCAGGATGGAACTGAACACCAAATACTTTTCTCCCTCTATATTGAAAGCCCTGAATCCCAGTATCACTTTCTGCAATCAATTCACATTTTTCGGGTATCCTTGATACATAATCTCCATGTATGTGACAGAATATACCGGATGAGACATCTTTAAAAAGCGGATTAGGTTTTATTTCAACTTTATGCCATCCATATTCCGGATTGTCCATTATAGATAAACACGATTTACCAATAAACCATGCCGCCAGGAACTGATGTCCGTAACAGATACCCAGGATTGCTTTATCTGCTTCAAAAAAATCATCAATAACAGAACTTAATTCCCCATCCCAGCCGTTGTGTTCAATAGCTGAGGCAGCAGAACCTGAAATTATTAAATGGGTAAAATCTTTTCCTTTCATATCAGTTTCAGCTTTTCCAGGTGTGGTAAAAATGATTTCTTTATCTGAGTTTAGTTTTTTTAAAAGGTTTTTTTCATATCGTAAGGCTGCTTCAGGTTCTGAAACACAGTTGTACACAAGTATCATTGAAATATCTCCATCTGTATATACATATTTCGGTTAAATCTAATTTCTCTATATAGAAGTAATCATAATAATAAAGAGTATGTCAATTATAAAAAATTAGTATTATTACTGTTAGATGGTATT
>DAOWEB010000252.1 GCA_030638735.1 Spirochaetaceae bacterium | reverse complement strand
TTATATTTGTAACATTTCCTGATACGTCTGTAGCAATAAAGGCATCTCCAATCGAGTTAAGGGTGATTCCCAGATGACGTCTATGTTCTTCTGTTGTACGATTTGCTTCAAACAATTTAAAAGCCATTTTGATTGATGCGTCCAGGACTGTAATACTTGAACTTTTTACAACATAGCCATAAGAAGTTATTTTTTCGGTCTTTGCCACAATGTTAGGCTCGGTATGACTGGAAAGAAATACAATAGGAAGATCTTTATCTCTCAAAATTAGTTCAGCTGCTGCTGTGCCGTCTATTCCATTTCCTAAATCAATATCCATTAGAATAAGATCTATTTCATCATTCTTTTTGAATATTGTAACTGCTTTTTCACCTGTATTTACTGTTAAGACATTGTATCCATACTTCGTAAGTGCCATTTGTTTATCTAATGCAATCAGAACTTCATCTTCAACAAGAAGTATTGTTTTCTTTTTTATAGCTGAAAATACTTTATCTTCAATGATAAGTAACTTTTTTTTATCTTCTACTACCATAATAAATTACTCCAAATGCAATCAGACATTGTTAATACACAGTACATTTCTTATTATACACCAACTAATAATAGTAAAAAGGGTATGAAGTATTAAAGTTTACATATTTACTTTTATAATAATACAGTTCCAGTAATACATATTTTAAACTCCAAATATTCATTCCCATAAATATGAATAGAGAATCAAAACATCTATTTAGATAGTCCCAGGGGGAGGTTAATATAAAAATGAGCTCCTTCACCTATTTTTGGTTTTCTTCTGAAATTTCATCTGAAAAAAGCGATAATGAGGAGATTGGATTAAGAAGATTTTTTAGTTCATGAAAGAGGCCTCCAGCAAGATCACCAACCATGGCCCTTCGTTCCTGTCTGGATAATCTGTCCCGCATATCCTCCAGATCTACAATATTTCCACTGGTATCTTTCAGAAAGAAATCGGGGCCCTGTGTACCAATGCTGAGACCGGAGGCAATATTAAATACTCAACACAAGTATATGTCAATTTATTATTTCCAGTCCTTTTTAACAGTTATCATTAAAACTCCAATAATAATTACAGCAACTCCAGCCCACTGAACAGGATGAAGAACCTCACCAAAGCATGTTACACCGCCAATTACCGGAATAAGTATAAAATTTGCAGAAAATGACGGTATTACCTGCATAGGCTGTCCGTTTTTATGAGCAAACTGAAGAACTGCCATGGAAGAAATTGATAGAAGTATCCAGAATAAAGTAAAAGGATTTAACAGAGTCTCAATTCCGGATAATGATCCAGTGATTAACTGTCCATCCAGAGAACCTGAAGTAGAAATTTTTTGAAACTGAGAAACAAATCCACCTAATGCTCCGGAATAGCCACCTAGAACTACACAGAGAACCCTCTTTTTTTTCTTATAAATAATCCATAAAAATACATATATGATACTTACAACAATTAATTTTATTATAAGTAAATTTATTTCTATAACAGTCCTGGAAGCATCTTCTGCAAGCACAGCGATTAAGACAGCAGAGATAAGTATCGAACCGACACCGGCTATTTCCCACTTTCCGGGGATTTCCTTTATTACAAATCGTGAATACAGAGTCAGTGAAACTAATCCAGTGCCTGCCATTGCACCAACAAGACTGACCTGTCCCATGCTTACTGCAACAAGAAGAATTAGAGTCGATAGTCCGGTTCCAATTGTAGCAGCTCCCCAGATAATCATTCCTGTTTTTTTGTCTTTCTTCATTTTGAGAAATCCAATCTTCTGGGAAGCCTGTGATATGTTTTGAACTGAATATCCTAAAAAAGCAATTAAAAGTGATAAAATCGTCAAATTCATATTTCAGAGTAGCAGTTAAGTGAGCTTCCGGCAAGTGAGAATTTATACATTACAATTTTTGTAAGTTTTTATTGATTATTATGCCCTGGAACTATTACTTTATACAAATAGGGGGCTAAATATGCCTGAGAGAAAAATAAATAAAGTAACCAGGGGTATCGAAACATCAGATGGTGCAGGTGTCAGATTAACAAGAATTATAAGTCAGAGTGTAATAAAAGAAACAGATCCCTTCCTTATGCTGGATTTTTTTGGATCTGATAACCCTGATGAATATATTGCAGGTTTTCCATGGCACCCCCATAGAGGTATAGAAACTGTTACATACATGCTTGCAGGAGAGGTTCAACATGAAGACAGTCTGGGAAACAAGGGTGTAATAAAAGCCGGGGATGTTCAGTGGATGACTGCTGGAAGCGGAATAATTCATCAGGAAATGCCACAGTTAAGAGATGGCCTAATGAAAGGTTTTCAATTATGGGTAAATCTTCCTGCAGAACATAAAATGACAAAGCCCAGTTACCAGGAATACTCCTCAGATACAATTCCAATTATAAAAACAGGGGATACAATAATAAAAATTATTGCCGGAGATTACGAAGGAACAAAAGGGCCGGTCAAAGGGGTATTTATACAGCCATTATTCCTGGATATAAACTTAGGTATAAATTCCAAAATTTCAATCCCCATAGATAATGAATACAACTCCTTTGCCTATATCTTTGAAGGTAAAGGAGTTGTTGAAGATTCTACAACTGTTCAAAATGGGAATCTTCTTATCTTCTCTAAGGGTAGTTTTGTAAGCTTTGAAACCGAATCCAGCAGTATCAGATTTATATTAGTTGCAGGAAAACCACTTAATGAGCCTGTAGCATGGCAGGGGCCGATAGTTATGAATACTCAGGATGAGTTAAACATTGCTTTTAAAGAGATAAGGGAGGATAATTTTATAAAATAATTGATACAGTATTACAATACATAATTTAAAAGATATTTAATTTTCAATAAAAAATACAGTAAATAAGTAAATGTATATTGTAAAGGATCATAGATTTCAGGCAATATAGTAAGTTATCAACATTTATAAGGATTTTTCTATGTCTATTTACATTTGGGGTGCTGTCTTTGTACTTAGTCTTACAATACTTATTAAGTCTTCTGATATATTTGTAGGTGCAGCAGAAAAAATTGGACTTAGTTTTGGCCTCTCAGCATTTATAACAGGGGTTTTAATAGTAGGTATAGGAACAAGCCTGCCGGAACTTGTTTCATCAATTATAGCTACAACAAAAGGTGCAACAGAAATTGTAATTGGAAATGTCCTTGGTTCAAACATTACTAATATTTTTCTTGTACTTGGAATTGCCGGAGTAATAGGAAAAAATTTCACAATTAAACACGATCTAATGAGAGTGGATATACCATTTCTTCTTTCAGCAACCCTGCTGATGTCATTAATGATCCTGGATGGATCTTTTTCTATGATCGAAGGCATAATGTGTTTATCTGCCTTTAGTATCTATATTATATTTACCATTATGAATCCTATCCCGGAAACAAAATCAATAGGATTTGAAACTTCAGAAAATAGTAAAAAAACAGAAAAACAAAATAAAATCCTTATTAGGGAAATTACACTGGTAATATTAAGTTCTTCCGGAATTTTTCTTGGAGCAAAATATACAGTAGATTCAGTAATAGCTATTTCAAATATTCTTGGAATAGCAACTGATATTATTGCACTGACTGCTATTGCCCTGGGGACATCTCTTCCGGAAGTACTTGTAACCATCTCTGCCTCCAGAAGAGGCAACCCTGAAATGGCTGTTGGAAATATTATTGGCTCAAATATATTTAATGGTCTTGTAGTTATGGGTATACCTTCTCTTATTTCCCCTCTTCTAATTCCTCACAGTATTATAATTTTCTCCCTCCCAACTCTGATCGCAGCAGTTTTGATCTACTCCTTTATGGTTTATGATAAAAAAATAAACCAACTGGAAGGTGGTACTCTACTAATATTCTATTTTTATTTTATAGGACGAATTCTTGGAATAATGGGATAATAATTCATTATTTGATAATTTTTTCTTCTTGTAAATAGCACTGATTAGTGTTACACTAATCAGTGTTACAATTAGGAGATTATTGTATGAATCCGTTTAAATATGGACAAATTGTAACGGATCTTGATTTTTGCCCTCGACCTCAATTAGAAAAAGAGTTAAAAGGGCATATTATTTCCGGTCAAAATGTTCTAATAGAGGGGGAAAGAAGAACTGGAAAAAGTTCTTTAATTATCAAAACAGCAAAAGAGATAAAAAATTTTCGTACTGTATATATAGATATAAATCAGATTAAAACTGTAAATAATTTGATTGGTAGAATTACAAACTCTCTTATTTCCATGGATAAAGAATCACACCTTTTTGAAAAATTGGTAAAAGTAGTTTCCAGTTTACGACCTTCTATCTCTATTGATTCTCTTACGGGATCCCCAAGTATCTCGTTCAGTACAAACCAAACAATGCCTCCCCAAAGTGTAGAAAATCTATTGGAATTTATCTATCTGGAACATTCAAACAGAAAAAATATTATTGTGTTTGATGAATTTCAGGACATCTTAAATTTAAAGGATTATAAAAGTATTATTGTTATAATGAGAAGCAGAATTCAGTTCCATTCAGGTATGCCATATATTTTTTCAGGAAGTGTCAGAAAAAATATGGATAAGATTTTTTATGATCCTGATAGTCCATTCTTCAAATCTGCAATAAAACTGGAAATAGGTGCATTGGAAAAAAAGATTTTTAGGAAATATATAAAGAAAAAATTTCTTTCCGGAAAGAAAATTATAGATACCAGTTTAATTGATTCAATTTTTATAAATTCAGGAGAAAAACCCGGAGATGTACAGGAATTCTGTAATGCTCTATGGAGTATTACAGAATACAATACAACAATAAAACAGGATAATATAGATAATGCCCTTAAAGTTATCTTTTCAAGAGAGAAGGAATTTTTTGAACATACTATTAGCTTACTTACCGGCCATCAGCTGCGATGCCTGACGGCTCTTGCAAACCTTGGAGGTAAAAGTATCCAGTCGGGAAGATTTCTTGAATACAGTGGAATTATTCATGCTTCATCAGCAAAGAAGGCTGTCACAAGACTTGCAAATTTGAAAATTATTTATGAATATAAAAAAGAATATCATTTTAACAGCCCATTTTTCAGAACATGGCTGATACATAAGAACTATTAATTGTTTCTTATTATATGGTTATTTGTACTACACGTTAAAACCTACTATCTGTAATAATTCAGATAAAACATAAAAAGAGGATCAGATATCCTATAGTATGTTCCAGTTTTTTCTATAATTCCAATCTGCAACAGTTTATCAAAGATTTTTCCAATAGTTCTTGATGTCAAATTCGTTTTTGCAATAAATATTTTTGACTGAGGTTTTTCTATTGTTTTTATTTTAGCCAATTCTATTAGTATTTTTTCTTCTGTTTCTGAAAATCCCTGAATCTGTATTTCATACCTGCTTTCCCTGTTATCCAGTATTTGTTTTAATGAATTATTAATAATTTCTTTTGTAATTTCTAAATTATCATATATATCCATTATCTGCTGGCAGATAATATTTACAGGCTCAGGTATTCTATGCATGAGGTTCTGTAAATATACTGCTTCATCATAAGCTATATGAATATTTTTCGTTGAAAAACGATCATTGATATACACCTGATATTCATTATACGGAATAGAGGGAATTTCAATATCTATTCCCCATGAATATAGAGGCGCATCTGGGATTGAAAAGATATCACCTAGAAGATGTCGTTTTGAACCCATAAGAATTACAGGCATATTATGCATTTCCTGAAACACAGATCGGAAAAGGGCCTGAGCTTCATCAACTCTGACTATGTCCTGAAATTCATCAATAACAATCAAAACAGGAATTTTCTTTGAAATTGCAGATATAAGTTGAAACACATAAGAGATAGTATATTCTTTTTTATCCGCAGATATACCCAAAGAAACAGAAGGATTCCCTGTTATAGAATCTATGGATACTTCAGGTTGAAGCATAGATAATAATGATTTTATATTCTCAAAAATATTTTTAACAGGAAATGATTCATTAAAAGACCGTTCAAATGAATTCATCAAACGTCCAATAATAGAATCTAAATTTTTAACACCAAGAAGGTCAGCAAAAAAGACAAAAGATTTTTTATTCAGCTTTCTGAAATCATCAATAACTATATTTTTAAGTAAAGATGTTTTTCCAAAATTTCGTGGTGCATAAACAACAACATTACTTTTAGTTTCTATTAAATGCAGGAACTGATCCTTCTCTTTTGTAAGATTACAGAGGTTCTCTCTATCAACCAATCGATCAAAAATAAACTGCTTCATAGTACCTTTAGTATCATACATTCAGTATCATACTGTCAATATCACACAAAGGATTTTTATCTAATAGGCGCTATAAGGCAGGAGGTTCTGATATGAATCCATTTAAGTATGACCATAAGTGAAGATAATTCGGTCCAAAAAACGAATTTTAATACTAGTACCTATACACGACAACTTTTTAAGAAAAAATGAATAAAACACTTCTTCAGTTGTATAATATAGTAGAAATGAAAAATAAAGAGAAAGAGATATTCAACTGGATGGTATCCAGTTATTATAACAAGGTTTTAAAAACAGCCCTTTTATATCTAAGGAACAGAAGTGAAGCAGAAGATATTACTCAGGATGTTTTTCTGAAGGCCTTCCGTAAAATTGATTTTTCTAAAACAGATGAGAGTAAATTCCCAATTTTATACACCATTACAAAGAACCTATCACTAAATCGAATAAAAAGTAGTGGATGGAAAGTCGAATCGTTACCTGAATGGAATCTACCAACAAATATAACTAATCCTGAAAAAGAGTATTTAAGAAAAGAACAAATAGCTCAGATTAATCAATCACTTGCATCTCTGAAGCAGGAATTACGGGAAGTTCTTATTCTTAAACACTACCAGGACTGTAGTTACAAAGAGATTGCAGAAATACTCGGCATCCCGGAAGGAACAGTTATGTCCCGATTGTACACTGGACGTAAAAGATTGGGGAAAAAACTCAAAGGAGTAATTTATGGATAATAGGTGTAAAGTATTAAAATTACAAATTCAGGCACTTGCGGATGGAGAAATAGAAACATTCGATGATGAGAACCTGTCGAACATATTTAATCATCTCTCAAACTGCCGGGAATGCAGATCACAATACACTGCTACTATGAGACTAAAAGATACAATTAAAGTAAAAGGTGATAATCCTCCACCAAAAGAGTGGTTTGAACAACTTGAAAAGAAAAGAAGCAATAAAATCATGCGAAGAATGGGTTATTTTCTTGTTATTATTCCCTATATTCTTTTAATAGGATTTGGATTAAATGAACTTTTTTTTAATAGTGGTGACAATATAATTGTAAAGGTATCAATCACCACAATAATATTCGGTTTTCTAATACTATTTGGTATAACTATTACAGGACGAATTAAAGAATTAAAAACTGATAAATACAAGGAGATAATGAAATGATAGTTGTAACAGCAGATACAGTAGAAGGGAAGAAGGTTGAAAAAGTTTTGGGATTAGTTAAGGGAAATACGATAAGGGCCAGGCACATTGGTCGGGATATTCTGGCTGGTCTGAAAAACATAGTTGGAGGAGAAGTTTCGGGTTATACAAAAATGATGGCTGAATCGAGAGAACAGGCTCTGGACCGAATGGAAGAAAGTGCCGTGGCTATGGGAGCGAACGCAATTGTTGCCACAAGATTTGTAACCACCAGTATCATGGACGGAGCTGCAGAACTTCTGGCTTATGGCACTGCTGTTGTTTTAGAAGATTAATTTTCATAACATAGATAATAAAAGAACATCAAAATTAGGTAAAAATATAATAAATCTGTAATTATTACATTAATTGTTTTAATAATAATATTTATTGTATTATATTCAAGTTATGACAGATATATAGGGGAGTATGCAGATGGGTTTTATAACAATTTGGAAAAATATTATCTCAAACCCCTTCGAAGGTTTTTCTGAAGTTAATGATAAAACAAAATGGTTTTTACCTCTCATTTTAATTTTAATCCTGTTATTAATAAGTACAGCTCTAATTATTCCATTAATGCAGAGTGACGAATATACAGGTGCTCTGGTTCGGTCTACCATCAGTCAACAGGCAGAGAAAGGTGTTGAAATGAGTGCTGAGGCACAGGCTGCAATGACGGAGGAATTAAGCTCACCTACACTTCAGAAAATAACTATTGCCTCAGCTCTTATAAGCAGTCCATTAATATTTGTTGTAATAATGTTATTAAACTCTCTGCTAATTAAAATTATTGCAGCTTTTTTTAAGGAAAAAATTATTTTCTCACTAATTTTTAAAATACTCATTTTTGTAAGCATAATTAGTATTGTTCAATCCCTTATAAAAAGTGGAATTACCCTTTCGGGAGACTGGGCAAGAATACTAAACAGAGTCAACGATACTACCGGATTAAAACTGGCACTTTCAGCCCCTGTCAGCCTGGCAGCTCTTTTTTCTGTTAAAACCCTGGGATCTACAGGATATTTCCTGCTCGATGCACTAACTGATATTTTTAACTGGATTCATTATATATTCCTCTATGCCGGATTAAAAGTATCTGCAGATTTAACAAAAAAACATGCATTACTGGTGACAGTTATTACAGCTGCAGTGTTTATAGTTATTGGACTAATATTTAATTTAATTATTTAGAATTCCCACTGGTGTAGAGAAAAGAGCAAATTCTTCTTGACTAATGATGCATACAATATTACTATACTAGTGTTCTAGTTTATTAGAACACTAAAGGAAAAATGTAACATTTATATTAAAAATAGATTAGGATAAAAATAATCATGAAAGTAAAGCTGATTATCTTCATTTGTTTAGTAAGCCTGACAGTAATTGGTGCTGAAGAGTATTCACTGGACATGCTGATTGAAAGCCTTGAAAATAGCATTCATTTCGAAAAAACTGATGCCATTGAGCGAATGGGACTCTACAATTATAAAAACTCAAGAGCATTGCTCTATCCCAAATTTGATGGAAGTATTCCGCTTTCGATTTCCGGAATTGATGAGAAAAATAGAACAAGCGGCATAAACTCAGAGAAAACACAGAGTATTACTGCAGAACCTGGAGTCTCAATAAGTCAATTTCTTCCAACTGCCGGCATAGTTACAGCCCAGATATCTGATTCAATAGCAGTTGTTCCAATAACTGAAATAAACTCTGTCAGTTTATTGACAGAGCCCAAATGGACAAATACAGCAGCCTTTTCAATTAACCTATCCCAACCTGTTTTTTTTAAAGGGGCTTTTGATGCTGCCATGGAAATAACTGAAAAAACATATGAAAATAATATTCTGGATGTACTTGAATCCAGAAACTCTCTGACCATCTCAGCAGTTCAAAACTTCTATGACCTAAAGCAGGCAGTATTTAATCTGGAACTCATTCAGATCCGGTTTATGAATGATAAAGAGACATATAAAAGAATAAATCAGGAATTTGAAATGGGACTGTGGACAAAATCAAAACTTTATCAGGCAAAAAGTATTCTGATAAAATCAGAAATAGATTTAATGGAATCCACACAAACACTGGAAACAGTTAGACAATTGATAATATCAAACTACTCCCTTCCTTCCGAATTTAAAGTCACACCTGGTGTGGAATCTCTCATTTTTGAGGAATTGAATTATGATTCTGTTTTTGAAGAAATAATAAATAACAGTATCGTTGTAAGCAGGGCAAAAAATCTGCTAAACATGAAAAAGGCCTCACTAACAGTTCTTCGAAAAGATAATGGTCCGGTACTTAGTCTGGGTGGTTCTTACACATACCTGTCTGATTTTGAAAATTCAGACAGTAACAGAAAAGTTTTTTCCATATCTTTGGGATTAACCGGAAATATCTTTGATGGAGGAGCTTCTAATGCAGAGATAGAAGCAGAAAGAGCAGTTCTTCAACAGTTGGAATTCAATTTGACAACACTTTTGATAGATTTGGAAATAGAAACAAAATCAATTTTAAACTCTCTGTCAAGATCCAGCCAGTTAACTGTACTCTACAATTTTCAGGAAGAAGCAGCACAGTACGAATTTATAAAAGGAGAAAAGGATCTGGAACTTGGGCAGATAACAGAAAAGGATCTTTCAGAACTGCAGATTAACCTGGAAAATACAAGATTGAGTAAGCAGCAGAATATAATAAATACAAATATGTTTTATCTTCAACTGGCTAATTTACAGGGAATAGATCTTATGCAGCATCCAATTGTGAGGAATAAAAAATGAAAAAAAGAATTATCTATCTAATTGCAGGTGTGCTCATAGTTACTATAATTACAGTAAGTATAATCAGCAGAAACAAATCCAAACTGATAAAAATAAAATATCACACTGTAGCTACAGAAGATTTTACAAGAGAAGTATCATCAAACGGAGAAATTGCAGCAAAAACCAGTACAAAAATAGTTTCCCCTGTCAGTGGAACGGTATCAGCAATTTATGTTGAAACAGGCGACAGAGTAAAAAAGGGGGAGATTCTTTTGACCCTGGATAAAAATGATCTTGAACTGGGGAGAAAGAACCTCCTGGTAGGGCTTGATTCAACAAGAATGATGATAAGAGAAGATCTGTTATCTTTAAGAACATTATATACTCAGTCACTGACAAACTATGAACAGGCAGATAGGAATTATAACCGTACAAAAGAGCTCCATAGAATTGGATCCGCCAGTGATGAAGAGTTGAGATTGATAACTGATTCATTCACCATAGCAGGAGAGCAGCTAAAATCATCGCGTCAGCGCCTGAATTTTAAAGAAGGCCGAACACTGGATGATACCAGAGATATAGAATCGATGTCCGATGACATAATAGTTGAAAATTCTGCCGAAGTTCAGAAAGTACTCTCTGATCTGGAATCAATGGATTCCAATATCGAGGATTTTTCCTTTAAAGCACCAATAAGCGGGACTGTTACAGAACTTCTAATCGAAGAAGGGAGTGTAGTTGGTCCGGGTTCGGTTGCTGTGATAATCCAGGATCTAAACAATCTGGAAATAATAACATTTATTGATGAAGTTGATCTCTCTTATGTACAGATTAATCAGAAAGCAAAAATAGAATCAGATTCTTTTATAGGGAAAGAACTGACAGGAACTGTATCAAAAATCGCCCCAATTATTAAAAAAATTGGCGATTCAAGGGTTTGTGAAATCCGGTTGGACCTTGATTCTGATCCGGAAGGAATTGCCAGGGCAGGAGCCAGCTGCTCAATATTTATTACAGTTGATAAAAAGGAAGCTGTTCCTTCAATACCTGTAGAAGCATACTTTACTGAAAATGGCAAAAAGTATGTATATCTTCTTCAGGATGGAAAAGAGAAGGATATTTTTACAGTTGTAAAACAGCATGTGGAAACAGGTATTTTAGGAATTGAACTGGTAGAAATAGTGGATGGCTTAAATATTGATGATATAATTGCCATCTCTGATATAACAATTCTCCTTGAGGATGATGAGGTTGAATTAGAAGAAGAGGACAAGAAAGAAGAGAAATCTGAATGATCTTACTAAAAGATATTACCAAGATATATAAAATGGGTGAAATAGAGGTTAAGGCTTTAAACGGGATAGACCTTGAAATTAAGAGCCGGGAATTTATCTGCATAATGGGTGCCAGCGGTTCCGGGAAATCCACACTAATGAATATAATCGGCTGCCTGGATAAACCTACAGATGGCAGTTACTTCCTGGAAAAAGAGGATGTATCAGGATTAAACGAATTTCAACTTGCTGACATTAGAAATAAAAAAGTTGGATTTGTATTTCAAACTTTTAATTTACTACCAAGGATGACTGCAAGAAGGAATATTGAACTACCTCTAATCTACTCCGGCGCTTCCGATAAAGAAAGAAAAACGAAAACCAATGAAGCCCTTGAAAAGGTTGAACTCACAGACAGAGCCAGTCATAAACCAAATGAGCTTTCCGGCGGTCAAAGGCAAAGAGTTGCAATTGCCAGAGCTCTGGTTAACAACCCCTCTATTATCTTTGCAGATGAACCAACAGGGAATTTGGACTCAAGAACAGGTCTTGCAATAATTGCCTTGTTTCAAAAACTCCACAAAGCTGGAGCTACAATTGTAATGGTTACCCACGAGATGGATATTGCACTACATGGATCGAGAATTATTCATCTAAAGGATGGAAAAATAGTTGGAGATGAATTAATTAAGAATCCAAAAGATGCAGAGTTTGAATATAAGCAGGCAGCAGATCTAAGTACAGATGCTTTAAGTGAAGCAATGACAAAACATGAGTAGTGAATGAAGATAACCGAAGGGATAAGACAATCATTTGAAGTAATTAGCGGCAATAAAGTAAGATCTTTCCTTACCATGCTCGGTATAAACTTTGGTGTAGGTTGTTTAATAGCCATCTCTATTGTAGGTCTTGCTTTTAGAGAATCAATAAGTTCTGAAATGGGTAAATATGGATCAACCCTCCTATGGGTACAGCAGAACTGGTCAGCATATGCCAGCAGAGAACAGCGGACATTGCTGGATAACAGGGATATAGCATATTTTCATACTGCACTGCCCGGACTGCTTAATGGAAGCAGTATCTTTGACCAGGCAATGCCTGTAAAATATAGAGGTAATAGCATTAGAACTACCATTTATGGTGCAGATATATCACATTTTGAAATATTTACCATTAATTTAGAAAGTGGGCGCTTCTTTATGAAAGAAGACATAGAAACAAGAAGAGCTGTCTGCATTATAAGACCGGATCTGGCTGCTTCACTTTTCAAAGAAGAAAATCCCATTGGTAAAGTTATACAAATAGGGGAAAAAAACTTTACAGTTATTGGTCTGACGGGAAGAAAGGAACAGGGTTTCCTCAACGACGGATCCGACAATAATACTATTTTTGTTCATCAGGATTTTTTAGCAACAAAAATCTGGGGCGGAAGAGATTATAAATACTGGGTCTATATAATGAAATTTGACACTCCCGAAAATGTTGAACTTGCAGAGGAGAGGATGGCCGCTTATCTGGAGAACAGGTATGGGATGATAAGAGGAGAACCCAGATTCCAAATCAACCGTATGGATACATATATAGGAACGGCAGATAGAATTTTAAATATTGTGAGTATACTTATTCTTGTTATTGCAGTTATATCAATTGTTGTGGGTGGACTGGGAATAATGAATATTATGCTGGTTGCAGTTACCGAGAGAACAAAAGAGATTGGTGTTCGCATGGCAATAGGTGCCTCATCCAGAGATATATTGGTTCAATTTGTGATCGAAGCAATAACACTCTGCCTGCTAGGGGGTGGGACAGGAATTATTTTCGGCGCAGGAATAGGTGCAATAGTATGTTCAATTCTTGATTGGCATTATATGCTGACACTTACTATTGTTCTGGGAGCACTGTTTCTATCTACCTCTATAGGACTTATCTTTGGTATCTTCCCTGCGTATAAAGCGTCAAAACTGACACCTATCGAAGCTCTAAGAGCAGAGGTATAGCAGGTGATAAAACTCCTCTTTGTTGAAGCTATATTTGCAATAAGTACTAATAAATCCAGAACCCTTCTTACCCTTCTGGGGATAGTAATAGGTATTGCATCTGTTATTACAGTTCTGGCTGCAGGTGAAGGTGGGAAGTCTATAATACTTAAGGAATTTGAAGGTCTGTCTCCTACAACTCTGATTATCATGCCTAACTGGCAGGACAGGAGTCTTAATAGTTCTTTTCGAATTGAATCCATGAACGAACGGGATTTAAAAGATCTTGAAAAATTCGGAACTCATATTATAAGTATCGCACCGATAACATCTATGAGTGCCATCATCCGGGTGGGTGATATGGAGAAGCAAATTACTGTTGCAGGGACAAACAGTAATTATATTGATTTTGTTGAGTATGAGCTTGAATCAGGAAGGATACTTACAGATGAAGAAATTACTTATCAGGAGAAGGCTGCTGTTGTTGGATACACAATTAAAGAGGAATTTTTTCCGGATACTAAAGCAACAGGCAAATATATCACAGTTTTTGGTGTTCCTATAAAAATAATTGGAGTACTTAAAAGAAAGGAAAAAACTGATACCATATCCATTTCTAATCCGGATGATGAATATAACAATGTAATAGTCGTTCCCATATCTCTTTTCCAACGTTTATTTGGGCAGGATGGGAAATTTAGAGAAATCCTGTGCAGAGCAATTACTATTTCAGATATACCAGAGGCAAAACAAGAGATATTAAAAATACTAAATAGAAATCATGGAAAATGGGATGACCGGGTTTCTAAATTCATGGTAATAGGAATGAAGGAACAGATTGATATGATAAATAAAGTTGTTGGTACAGTTACAATTGGTGTTGCAGTTCTTGCAGGAATTGCATTGCTTGTAGCAGCAATTGGAATTATGAATATTATGCTTGTCTCAGTTAAAGAACGAACAAAAGAAATCGGAATAAGAAAGGCCATTGGAGCAAAAGTATGGCAGATAAGAACACAGTTTTTAATTGAAACCCTTTTACTATGCGGAGGAGGAGGATTGATGGGGCTTGGTATCGCATTTACAGCATCAAAGCTAATAGCTCATTTTGCAAAATGGCCGGTTATAATAAATCCGGGAACAGCTGTTTTTGCTGTTATGCTGTCTCTTGTTACAGGATTACTTTCAGGATATTACCCTGCTGTCCGGGCATCCAGGCTGATTCCTCATGAAGCTTTGAGATATGAATAAAAACATTTTATATAACTAAAAATGCGTGATAACTATGTATATGCTTTCACTGACACAAGTTAACACACAGCAGGCTGCTATGTGTTAATTCTGGTCATTATGCATAGATGTCAGGGAATGGGTTTGTAATCCTGCACTCCCAGGCTTGTGTATCAGAAACTCCCAGATAAAGAACAGCCTCCCTGGCTGATATAAACTCAAGTCCTCCGGGAAACAACACATCTGTAAGATCTTCCCGTTTGGAGGGACCTATGGGTAAATCATTTCTGCAGGCAATTATACACCAGGGAGTTTTTTTAAGTGTTTTTCGGGAAAATTCAGACACAACGGCATAGTAGTGACGAATTTCTCCTTTCTCCATCCATGCCATATGACCCAGAAGCCCAACCCTGTCTCTTCCAATAATAAATGGCTGATTGATCCCTTCCCATGAATTCCGATCCGGTGATGAAATAAATGATGCACCGGAAAGTTTTTCAGTATTCAGAGTGTGAATTGAATCACATTCCAAATATGCACAGGTACCCCGACCGGCAGAACCTCCCTGAGGACGGGAGAACACCCCAATGCAGCCATCAGCATATTCAATAAAGCGAATATCCTTCATGCCCTTAGGTCCGCGAAAAACAGGAACAGGAAATTTAAATATGGATATATCATATACTACTGTCTGCCATCCAATAGATTTTCCATCGTTTTCAGGAAAGG
>DAOWEB010000394.1 GCA_030638735.1 Spirochaetaceae bacterium | reverse complement strand
TACTGCAACTTTAAGTGAAAGACTGGAAGCAGCCAGAGTTATTGCAGATATGGGAATACTGGTAGGCTTTCATTTCCATCCCATTGTAGAATACAAGGGATGGGAAACAGAATACCATAGTATTATAGATTATATTCAGGGAAATTTTATACCTGAAGAAGTTGCTCTCATCTCCCTTGGAACACTCACTTTTATTAAACCAGTTATAAAACAACTGCGCAAAAGAAAACTGGAAAGTAAGATACTTCAGATGCCTCTTACAGATGCAGAAGGGAAATTTTCCTACCCTATTGAAATAAAACGGAAAATATTCAGCTCTGTATACAATAGATTTTCAGAAAAATGGAAAACAATGGTATACTTTTATATGTGTATGGAAGATAAGTCTCTGTGGAAGGATATTTTTAATAAAGAGTATAAGACCAATGATGAGTTTGAAAATGATATGAACACCCATTATATGAGGAAGATTAGATGGCTGGAAAACCGGAAGAAAAGTATAAACCAGGTGAACTGAAAAAAGTTAAGAAAAATCTGGGGCAGCTGTCCAGGGAAGAAGCAAAAAGAATGTCTGAAATCCTTGGGGGTAAGATTGGAATAGAAAAAACTGATCAAAGTATTAATGATCGTTATCAGGAAATTTTTGATAGTAATAAAAAGAAAACTAGGGATAGATGGATAGAACATTCTTCTCCATTAGATAACGGTAATCTAAAAAAAGAAAAAAATACAACAATTAAATATACCTATCTGGAAAAAATCAAGCTCTACTATCTTGCCTCACATCCTGATCATGGTATCAAAACAACAAAACAAACAATAAAAGCTGTATTTGATCTTTTAGCAAATCAGAAAAACTATATCAATCCTGGTTTACTTGACAGCAGTAACTATTTTTTTAATAAATCAATTAAATCTTTTGTAAAATCAACAAGAGTTATTTCAAAAAGTATACAGAAAAAATATATTAGAAGAGAAGAAAATCCTTTCTATTGGTTAATAGCAGATACAATATGCTCTTGGGATATAGAAGGTATTCAGGAAGAAATATTTGAGCTTAAACAGGAATCTAAAAATGTCACAATTGAATCCTGGGCTCCTCTAATAAAACTGATTTATACACCAATTATTAAACTTTCAAAATTAAACAGAAAAAATGATATTGAAGGTGCAATAAAATATCTATATGAACTCTCAATTGAAGGCTTGTTTAAAAAGGATCTGCAAATTGATCGTCTTAGAAAATCCTATACACTTGCTTTGAGTGAAATTAACAATATATTTGTTATAATTAAATTTAGATTATATCCATTTTTATTGATGTTTGTTTCCCCAAAAGTTTATGATTATAATACAATGTTCAGACTTAAAGGACATGAGATACTTAAATTCCTGGATCTAAGTACTGAGGATTTAATTACATTTTTTGAAAGAGAAGAATCAAAGACTCTAAACGAAGATTCTTTAGAAGAAAAACCATTGGGAAATACAAAAGAGACATTGGAGAAAATAAGTATCCAGCAAGGCATTATATTTCTTGATAAAATGTTTCCCCAGGCAGGATGGAAACACTTATCAGAGAATCCGGATATGTACCCCTATTTTAAAAATATCCTTAATATACCAAAGGAAATATCTTTAATTTCACAAAATGACCCTCTGCAAAAGATTGTGATTCTTATAGCTATATTAAAAGATATGTTTTACGGGTTCAGCAATATTGAATATGGTTATTTAGTAAATGATATGGATAAACCTGTTGAAGTTAAGGACAAAATAGAATTATTACTAAAAAACTGGTATCTGTATATAGATGAACTGATACTTAAGCACTATCTGGGGCCACTTAACGAATACTGCAGACATCTGGAAACAAATACGGAAATGGTTGAAACAGAGTATACAAAAAGAATAGCTTCCGATATTTTATGGTTAAAAAAGACATTCATATGCCCTAATATGCCTATTCATTTACCAAAGATTATGCAGCCAAGAACAAAATTTTCAATTCCAAAATTGTATGAATCTGTAAAACAGCTAAAAACTATTCTTGAAAAAATGGTTATGGAAATTTTCAGCCAGGGTGAAATCGCAATTGAAACCCTGAGAAATCCGGACGATGAACCATGGTTTGAAATAGAAAATCATGTATCGAAAAGACTAATTACCTTATTAAAGAAAGACAATAAAAAGTTAACAAATAAAGAACTGATTCTTTATACCTATGAAATAGTTGATGTCCTGGATACTATTTTATTAGGTGCTAACCAGGAAATAATAGATAATGGAATTTCAAAATTATATCGAAGTGAAGGATCCAGAGGGATTAAACCAATTTACTCTGTAAACTCTGAAAATACTTTTTTCCAGGTTAAAGATAAAATTGTAAAAACAAATATTATTATTGAAGAGGATACAGATTCTTCTGATTTTCTTACAGGCTTCTTTGGGAAAAAACAGCTGGCAGGTTATCTTCAGCAATATATCTCGACCTTTAATGATTCTAACAGTCCTTTTACTG
>DAOWEB010000403.1 GCA_030638735.1 Spirochaetaceae bacterium | reverse complement strand
TACGTATGTTCATGGGGGCCATTAATTCTTGGGCATTCCGATGACAGAATTATTGATAAACTTACCCAATATACAGCCAGAGGTACGAGTTTTGGAGCAAACACAGAGATTGAAGTTAAATTTGCAGAGCTGATAACATCTGTTTATCCATCTATCGAAAAAATCAGAATGGTGAATTCCGGAACCGAAGCAACTATGAGTGCTGTCCGCCTTGCAAGGGGTTATACGGGAAAAAATAAAATCATTAAATTCGAAGGCTGCTATCATGGACATGGAGACAGTTTTCTGATCAAAGCCGGTTCAGGGCTGCTTACCCTGGGTATCCCCGGGAGCCCGGGGGTCACTCCGGAAACTGCATCTAATACCCTGGTAGCAGAATACAATAATATTAAAAGTGTAGAAGAACTGATCAGCACACACAAAGGAGAGATTGCAGCTCTTATTGTTGAACCTGTAATGGCAAATGCAGGTTTGATCCTTCCTGAAAGTGATTTTCTAAAGAAACTCAGAGAGCTTACTGCAAAAAATGATATTCTGCTGATTTTTGATGAAGTAATTACGGGATTCAGGGTTACTCTTGGGGGTGCCCAGGATTTTTATAAGATCACTCCGGATCTAACCACCCTTGGGAAAATCATAGGGGGAGGACTTCCGGTAGGCGCCTTCGGTGGGAAAAAAGAAATTATGGATTATCTTGCCCCGGTCGGCCCTGTCTACCAGGCTGGAACCCTTTCCGGAAATCCCCTGGCCATGGCGGCAGGATACGAGACAATCAGGATCCTGAAAGAAGGGTCGTTATATAATGAATTGCGAACAAAAACCAGGAAACTTACAGATGGTATAAAGAAAAATCTTGCAGAGTTGGGAATACCCCATTGTGTAAATTCAATTGAATCTATAATGGGACTATTCTTTACTGACCATAAAGTAATCGATTTTTCATCTGCCATGGATTCTGATGCTGATATGTTTGTACGGTATTTCAAAAATATGCTGAAAAACGGGATCTATCTGGCCCCATCACCCTATGAAGTGGGGTTTGTATCTGCTGCTCACAGTAAAGAGGATATTGAAAAAACAATTGTAGCAAATTACAAAAGCCTGAAAGAAGCCCAAATTTAATTAGAAAATACGGATTGAAGTTGTAGGGAACGGTTTTAAACCGTTCCCTACAATTATTTTTATTTTACTGATATAATACCTCTATGTATTCACACAAAACAGTTCTGGTATCCTGTCATATTATAGATTCTCCCCAGGCCATACCCCTGGCTGCAGCAATTTTAAAAACCTATCAACCGTATAAAGATGAGGTTGAAGTTGTTTTAAAAGATTTTTACTTAGATGATGCTCCTTTAAAAGCAGCAGAAGTCATATTAAAATGTAATCCTGACAGCATTGGGTTTTCCATGTATATATGGAATAGAGATTTCCTTGTAAGAACTGCCGCAATAATTAAAGAGTCTAATAAGAATATTACAATTTTTGCAGGTGGTGCGGAGATAACAGCATCTGCATTAAGTTTAATGAGTGATAACAACTTTGATTATCTTGTAAGGGGGGAAGGGGAGCTTCCCTTTGTTTCTTTACTAAAATATTTTTTGGAAAAGGGGAAAAACAAGCCGGATAAATTGCTTGAAATGTCCTATTTAAATGATTTGGAACTTATCCCTTCACCCTTTCTGAATTCCAATCTGGAACCTGGAGACTGGGAAGGTTTGCTGTGGGAACTATCCAGAGGGTGCCCCTATAATTGTTCTTTTTGTTCAGAATCCCGGGGCGTAAAAGGTGTCAGATATTATAATGAAGAAAGGATAAAGCAGGAACTTATTCTGTTTGAAGAGAAAAAAGTTGATCAGGTCTTTGTATTGGATCCTACATTTAATATAAATAAAAATCGTGCACTTAGTATAATTAAATTGATAAAAGAAAATGCACCAAATATACATTTTACATTTGAAATAAGGGCAGAATTACTGGATGAAGAGCTTGCAGCATCTTTTGCAGAACTTCATTGTTCTCTGCAAATAGGTTTACAGAGTTCCCAGGTTGATGTTTTAAAAAATGTAAACAGGAGTTTTAACCCAAAACTATTTTCAGAAAAAATTGGGTTACTTAATAAATACGGAGCTGTTTTTGGTTTGGATTTGATTTATGGATTACCAGGAGATACTATAACTGGTTTTATGAACAGTCTGGATTATGCTTTATATCAGATTCCAAATCATCTGGATATTTTTAGATTGTCAATTTTCCCGGGAACTGTATTATTTGATCAGGCTGAACAATTTAATTTAAAATTTAGAAACAGGGTTCCCTATTCTGTTATATCAAGTCCTGAGTACAGTAGTATAGATTTAGATAAATCTGAAAAAATTGCAGGTGCTGTAGATATTTTCTATAATAAAGGTAAATCTGCAGGATGGTTATTGTCTGTAGTAGATATTCTTGGAATTGTTCCATCTGAATTTTTTATTAAATTCAGTTCTTTCCTGATAAATAATTCTGCCGAAAAAAATACTTTCAAATTACAGTATAAATTTTTGGATCATATTTTTAAACAGACTAATAAAACAGATTATTTATCAGTTGCTCTGGATTTGTGTAAATTCCATTATTTATATTCTGAAGCTTTATATTCTGTGGTTGATTTGGACAAAGATCAGAAAAAAGAAACTAATTTAGTAAATACAATATTTGTAAGAAGCACTGCTCTGAAAACTGGAGTTTTTTCTTTTGATGTAAATTTTTATGCAGAGCAGGGTATGATAGATATAAAGAGTTTTATTAAGAGTAATGATAGTGAAGAATCATATGCTCTTATTTTTAATAATGGTTTTGAAATTGAAACTGTTGCAATAGAAAAATATTTATTTGAAGTTGTAGAGAAAATGACTGAAGAATATTCCCTCTCTAAGATATTGCAACAATTAAATATTGAATATGCAGATGTTGAAGAGTTTATTGGTTTTCTTATTGAGTTAAAATTGATTGTCCCTGAAAGCTCAGGGACAATAGTATCAAAATAAATTATGAAATATTGGTAAATGTATCAGCCTGCATCACTGGAAGTTGACCATAAATTAATATCTCCCTCTAACGCATATAGATCTATTTCTCTTAATTCAGCTTCAGAAAAATCCAAATTCTTAAGGGCATCAACATTTTGTTCAATCTGGCCAACACTGCTTGCACCAATTAATACTGAAGTAACCTGAGAACTATGCAGGTTCCAGGCCAGAGCCATCTGAGCCAGGGATTGCCCCCGTTTCTGTGCTATTTCATTTAATCTTTTAATATTTGCAAGGTTCCTTTCTGTAAGAAGGTTCTTACTTAAAGCAGTACCATTTTTACCAGCCCTGGAATCTGAAGGGACCTCATTTAGATATCTGTCGCTTAACATCCCCTGGGCCAGAGGAGAAAATGTAATACATCCTACTCCCTCTTTTTCCAGAGTGCCAAGAAGCCTATCCTCTATCCATCGGTTCAACATTGAATAGGAAGGTTGATGAATTAGCATTGGTGTTCCCATATCTCTTAATATCTTAACAGCCTCTTCTGTTTTCTTTGCTGAATAAGAAGAGATCCCTGCATACAGCGCTTTACCTTGTTTTACTGCAGTATCAAGTGCTCCCATCGTTTCTTCCAGGGGTGTTTCGGGATCAAATCTATGGCTGTAGAAAATATCAACATAATCCAGCCCCATTCTTTTTAGGCTCTGATCAAGACTAGCCAGTAGATATTTTCTCGAACCCCATTCTCCATATGGACCAGGCCACATATCGTATCCTGCTTTTGAAGAGATTATAAGTTCATCTCTAAAAGGAACAAGATCCTGTTTAAATATCTTTCCAAAGTTTTCTTCTGCAGATCCATATGGAGGGCCGTAGTTATTTGCAAGATCAAAGTGAGTAATTCCCAGATCAAAGGATTTTAAAACCATTTGACTGGCATTTTCAAAATTATCTATTCCTCCGAAATTATGCCATAGTCCCAGAGATACAGCTGGTAGTTTTAAGCCGCTCCGTCCGCATCTGTTATAAATCATATTATCATAACGATGTTCGTTTGGTGTGTAGATCATTTATTCCTCCATATTTCAAAGTATTAAAAATACTGATTATATTATACTTTTTCAGGTTCATAGTTAGCAAGAAGTTTTTCCAGAACAATGAGCAACATTCTGTAATAATAATGATTTTATAATATTTCCTGATTTTTATATATAGAGATTGAATGCATGTTATACTGATTTTTATAAGAACACCACCCTGTCCCTATTCTTTAAATAAACGAGGCAGGGGAACCTGGAAGAGCAGGGAGATAGAAATGGAAAAGCGTAATAAATTTCTAATGGTATTACTATTTGTTTTAATACTCTCTTTTATTTTGACAGGAATAATTACTGATGGGCTGCAGGAAGCAGTTAAAGGCTTTCTCCAGATACAAATTAATCCGGGTAGGCTAATTAGTGACTTTGTCCCCATTGGAGGTGTTGGGGGTACCTTAATTAATTCTGCCCTTGCCGGAGCTGTTGGACTCTTAATTATTGTTCTTCTAAAGGTTCAGCTTTCCGGTCCGACATATGCTGCAATATTTACCATTATGGGATTTGGTTTTTTTGGGAAAACTCCCTTAAATATTATACCAATATTATTTGGAGTTTATCTTTCATCAAGAATTGCAGGAAAAATGTTTCAGGAATATATAATTATTGCTCTGTTTGGAACGGCTCTTGGCCCTCTTGTAAGTTTTATTGTATTTGAGTTTGGCTTTACTGGAGGTGCAGCTGTTGCTGCAGGTATTATTGGTGGAACAATTACCGGGTTTCTACTTCCTGCAATTGCTGTATCTATGCTCCACCTTCATCAGGGATACAATCTATATAATATGGGTTTATCCTGTGGTTTTTTTGCACTTTTTGCAGCCTCTTTGGTAAGAGCAACAGGTCATGAATTTGCAGGTTCCATGGTTTGGTATGATGGAGGATCTCTGGTGCTGATATGGATGATTCCTGCTCTTTCACTGGTACTCATAGCAACAGGGTTAATCACTGAAAAGATGAAAGGTATAAAGGAATTTATCAAGATACAAAAAATACCTGGTCGTCTGCCATCTGATTTTATGGATATGGGGTCTTTGGGAGGAGCACTTATTAATAGTGGTTTAATTGGTATAGCTGGATCTCTTTATATATTTTTTGTTGGTGGAGATTTTAATGGAGCAATGCTTGCAGGTCTGTTAACAATTATGGGCTTTGGGGCTTTTGGTACTCATCTAAAAAATTCCTGGCCCATTGTTCTTGGAGTTGTTCTTAGCACTCTTATTTTTGGTAAAGAACTTTCTTCTCCAGGACCACTACTGGCTGCTCTTTTTGGTACAACCCTTGCACCATTAGCCGGACAATTTGGTATACTGGCAGGGATAATTGCAGGTTTTATCCATCTAATAATGGTTCTTCAGACTGGAGCATGGCAGGGAGGAATGAATCTATACAACAATGGGTTTGCCGGAGGACTGACTGCAGCTATTATAGTAGCTGTTATTCAGTGGTACCGTTCCAGTAAAGAAGATTTTTCGTAGTAAAATTATTTGGGAGTTATACAATATGAAAAGAAAAGATATTAT
>DAOWEB010000344.1 GCA_030638735.1 Spirochaetaceae bacterium | reverse complement strand
TAACTATATCTTTATATTCAGATTGCAGATCAACCTTAAAAAAAGGGATATCAAGATAATCTGCAACACGTACAGCATCTTTTGCCAAAGAGTCATTACCAAACAGGTTCATCCATATCCCTATAACATCATGTCCCTCTTTCTTTAACAGGTAGGCAGCAACTGAAGAATCAACACCTCCACTTATACCTACAGCAATTTTCATAATTGTTCCCCTTCCTCTTTCCTTCAATGAGTAAAACAGTATAGTATTGAATTATGAAAACTTTATCAATCTATCTCCGGTATGCAGGAAAAGAATTTTTGGCTCCTATAAACTATTTTCTTGCTTTTATTGTGGGGAGTATTATCAGTTTAACACAGCATAATCCACTGTTCAGCAGTGTTATACCATTTATTGTACCACTTCTTGTTCAGACTTTTTCAAAATCTGCGGTAAAATTTCAACACCGTAAAAAAGAAAGGCTTATGCAGCTGCCTGATAAACGAATTGATCCTGCATTTTTAATGGATAAAGAGGGACGTATTCTTGAATCAACAGGTAATACATATAAACTTTTTGAAGAGAATGATATTAAAACTATATATAAATTTTTTGGACATCCTGATGATTGTTCTTTGGAAAAATTAAATGTTAAATCCTGCTATTCCCCTGTTACCAATAAATGGTACAGTATAAAAATCTCCCAACCGGATGATTGCGGGGATCTGCTGGTATGGTTTAATAATGAGACTGAAAGAGTAGCTCATGATAGTAATTTAAAATCAATTAGAGGGTTTAATAGTAAAATAATTGAAAGTCTTGATGATTTAGTTGTTAATAATGATATCTATAAGCGTCTGGCAGATTTGATTTTTAATTATAATTACACAAGTATAGTAATTCTGCAGGTAAAAGAGGATATCCTTGAAGGATTTAAATTTAAAAGATCTGAAGATAAAATAATAAAATCCGAACCAATAAAACTTGAAATTGATTCTCTTGCCCCTATTCTGTTATCCCGACGTGTTTCTACAGTAATTTCTGCAAAAAATAGTGATTATAGTTCCCAGAATGAATTTGAAGCAGCATACCCCTTTGATAAGGGAGTAAAAGAGTTTCTTGGTGAGCCTATAAAAAACTTTATAAATTATCATAGTGGGAAATTATCTATAATTGCATTTAATAAAGTTGGTGAAATTACTAATCAGGATCATCTTTCCATGGAGGCATTTGTAGATACTGCAATGGTCACTCATTCTCTGGTTGAACTGGCTATAAAAAATGATAAAAAGTTTATGCAGTCAATTGACGGATTATGTGCATCTGCTGAATTCAGCGATGAAATGACTGGACAGCATTTGCAAAGGGTTAACAAATTTTCAGAGATTGTAGCAAATTTGTATGGAATGGATGATAAATTCTGTAAAGCAATTGGTCAGGTAGCATCAGTTCACGATATAGGTAAGGTTGCCATTCCACATATTATCAAACTTGAAAGAAAACTGACAAAAGAAGAAATACTGGAAATGAATATGCATCCCATCTATGGTGCTCAGATTATTGCCAGAATGATGAGTGAGACCAGCAGAGAATACAAATTTGATATGGCATACAGGATTGCTCTTAATCACCATCAAATGTGGAATGGTAGAGGTTATCCTTCAATAAAAAACAAGGATGGCGTTACTGTTGATCTTAATAGCAGGCATTTTAACGATTATACTACTTACAGCCCTCTAATAGGAAACGATATACCTCTTGAAGCACTTTTTGTTTCTCTTGCAGATAAATATGATGCACTACGAAGCCCTAGACATTATAAACCAGCATTTACGCATGAAAAAACAATTGGGATTCTTCAGAAAGATGACAGAAGCGGAGTTCTGGGAGAGGATGTATTTGGTGAAAGAATAATGCATTTATTTATGGATAACCATTTAAAATTTAATGAAATATATGAATCCATGAAGGATTAAATTTAAAAAGGCCGTTTATAACAACGGCCTTTCTTACAGATCTACCAGTATGGTAAGTTCTATTTGAAATATCTATTAATACCTTCTACCCTATTTGAAATATCTGTTAAGAAGTCCCTGGAAAGCTTTTCCATGACGGGCCTCATCTTTACACATCTCATGAACAGTATCATGTACAGCATCATAATTAAGTTTTTTAGCCAAAACAGCCAAATCTTTTTTACCCTGTGTTGCTCCGTATTCAGCAGCAACTCTTGCTTCCAGGTTTGCTTTTGTATCAGCTACAACAACTTCACCCAGCATTTCTGCGAATCTTGATGCATGATCTGCTTCTTCGAAAGCTATTCGTTTATAAGCTTCTGCAACTTCTGGAAAACCTTCTCTGTCTGCCTGACGGCTCATTGCAAGGTACATTCCTACTTCTGTACATTCACCTGTAAAATTTTGTCTTAATCCTTCAACAACGTCAGAATCGAGACCCTTTGCTACACCGATTACATGTTCATCAGCCCAAACAAGTTCACCTGACTGTTCATTGAATTTTTCTGCCGGAGCACCACATGTAGGGCATTTTTCCGGAGGATTTTCTCCCATATGAATATAACCGCATACTGAACAAACCCATTTCTTTTCCATTCTTAACTCCTATAATTGATAATGATAATTATTAGTTATTGAAGTATATAACTCTTCATTTTTAATGTCAATAAAAAGGATTAAATCCTGAAGTCGTATTCTCTCTTCTTTCTTTTTCTACCTGCTTCTAATAAACAGATTATCAATCTCAACCATACTTATACCAGAAATAAAAAACGCTATCATCTGGGGTTCGTTTTTAAGTACTTCTTCTGTTCTACCAATAAATTCTTCATCAATATAGTATTCAATCGTATCACCGGTACCAATAAGCCGGTGTTTTCTTAAACTAAAGATGTCACTTTTATTATCTATATCTCCGGTTATATAAGCAGGATTTTCCTTCCATTTATTATTTACAAGCCATGAGATCCCAGTGGTACCGTTGCCATTGAGATAAAAAAAATAACAATTTTCCGGATCATTTCCAATCATAAGACCATATAATTCTTCTGTATCTCCATTGACCAGCTGGCTTTCCCAGGTTATTTCAAAATTTTCAGAAAGATTAAAAGTTTGATTACATTGCATATAATTGTAGGTATTGTTATCAACTTTCTTTTTTAATATATATTTATCTCCGTAGAACAAGTAATCTATTACATCACTTTCATAAGAATTCCAGTCAGAGTTATTACCCAAATGTCCATATCCGTTAAAATCAAACATAATAAAGGAATAAGCCGAAGGAGCTGTAATTCTATTATCATACCTTTCCGGAGTATCTGGAAATTCCTTAACAAATGTCTCTGTTAAAGAAGTAATAGTTTCTGCGCTATTATCCAGATAATTATTTGAAGTAAAAGAATATTCTGAGAAGGAATCTCCATCAATCTTAAAAATTTCCAGCTTTATAGTTCCCAGTATATAGAGATTATTGCTTTCCATTTCGAAACCAACATCCAGGTAAAAAAATTGGGTATAGCTTATTGTCGTTGTAGAACTATAACCTGAAGAACTGCTTGATCCAAGATATATATTTATATCTTTAATATAGTACTCACCTGGTATTGAAGAAGTATAAAAGTTTTCCCGGAATACACTGGTATCACCTTCAGTTTTCCATCCAGGCTCTTTAAGCTTTCCACTCCAAAAATCAGGTTTATTTGCAGATGATATTTCAATATCCTCTTCTATTTCATATTCATCTATTTTCTGAAAAGTAACTTTTGGAAGAAAGCTATACCTCTCCTCAGCCAGAATACCTGTATGGTCAATTACTTCAACCTGAAAAACAAGTATAGGGTCTTTACTGCTTTCAGACGGAAGTTTTCCTGCTTTTAATGAAGATATACTCGTAAAAGTTGTACAGGAAGAAAACAAAACAATAAATAAAACTAAAAGAATAAAGTATCTT
>DAOWEB010000304.1 GCA_030638735.1 Spirochaetaceae bacterium | reverse complement strand
CGGCAGTTCCCACCTCGGCACTCCAACTACTGAAAACATAATAGGTTGCCGGAACTGCCGAAATGGCAGTAGCAGCTGCATGGGAAACTGTCTGAACTCCGGTTGGAGTTGTTGAACCGTTTCCATCGTTATCAATCTGTAAAGTATAATCCTTAGGAGTAAAAATCGCCTGTAAGGTAGCTGCGCCACTTGTTAATGTAACTGTTGTCGAAGAAGATCCTGTATTCGCAATAGAAGCCGTTCCGCTTGTTACAGACCAGGAATCAAAATCATAGCCCGTATCCGGAGTGGCTGTAATTGAGTGGGCTACTCCATAGGTTACTGTTGTACTTGCACTGGTTGAACCAAAACCGTTATCTGTCATAGTAAGAGCATAAGTCTCTAATGCAAAGTTAGCCTGAATAGTTGCCGCTCCACTGGTAAGTGTAACAGTTGTACTGGCTGCACTTGAATTGCCAAAGGAAGCTGATCCATTTGGGACAGACCAGGATACAAATTCGTATCCTGCAGTAGTTGGAGTAGCGGATATGGCTGTGGCTACTCCGTGAACAATAGTACTGGTTCCCGAAGGATTGGTTGTACCGTTTCCGCCACTGTTTACAGTCAGGGAATAGGTATTATCTGTAAAATTTGCTGTAACAGTTCCGTTTCCACCGGAAAGGGTAACTGTTGTGGATGCACTATTAACATCAGCTGCTAATGCTGAACCGGAAACAGACCAGTGACTGAAACCATAGCCAGAAGAAGGAGTTGCAGTAATAACCTGTGACAGTTCATCGCCTACCTGATAGTTACCGGAGACAGGACTGGTTGTCCCATTCCCATCATTAGTCATGGTCAAAGTACGAAGAATACGGAAATCTGCACGAATCTCTGCGTCTCCACCAATCAATGTAACATTTGTAGTTGGATCTTCATCATCTGCAATAGTAACTCCCGATCCGGAAATAATACTCCAGCCGTCAAACATATAACCACCTGAAGGAGTTGCAGTAATTGCTTCTGCAGCACCATGGTTTACAATAGCAGGTGCAGCTGGAGTTACAGTTCCTCCGGTTGCAGCAGAGACAGTAAGCTCATAAGTAGCAAGTTCGAAGTCGGCCCGGATAACTGCCGCACCAGCAGTCAGAGTAGCTTTGGTAACAGCAGAAGTAGAATTATCAAAGTTAACAGTTCCACCACTTACATGAGTCCATTCACTAAATACATATCCAAAATCAGAAACTGCACTTATAGTTCTTGGTATATCCTGAACTACTGTTATGGTACCCGCAGGATCGGTGGTTCCATGACCATCATTGTTAATAGTAAAATCTATTCCTGTCTCAAAATTAGCCTGAACTTTCCCATTAGTTTGGGTTGGGGTAATTGATCCATCAAGGGAATAAATATCCTCAATCTCAATACCTTCACCCTCTGCTACTGTCCAATAGGAAAAAGCATATCCTGAATCGGCAATAGCTGTTGCAATAAAACTGCTGTCCTGAGCTACTTTGTGAATACCCGAAGGGGATACACTCCCGTTTCCTGAAGCAGACAATTCCAGTTCCAGATAATCTATAGAATAGGAAGACACCGAAATCCCGGACAGATTTTTATCAGGGTTTTTAGAAACAGCTTTTAAAAGTATAATCGATTCATCACCGGCTATGGGGACAGGACTGATATACAAATTAGAATTGATAGTTGGATCAGAACCATCAATAGTATAATAGATACTGGCTACTTCCTCGGAACAGGAAATTTCTACCTGGATATCTTTGTGAAATTGCCCTTCTGAAATTTCAAAAACCGGAGCAGGAGTAACAAAGCCCTCCTCTACTGCTTTTGGATCATAGGGGTTTAAAGGATCACGTGAACATGTAAGCAAGAAAAGAAGAAGTATGGCAGCAAATAATAAACTATTAAATTTTCTCATTGTAAAACTCCTTCAATATCTCTTATTTCCATTGTCACTCTGGCAATTTGTGCGTTTAGACCACTTGTAGCTTCATCATCAGGAGATGTAAGCCAGATAACAGGTGCCGCAGCTCCTCCAAGAGCAGCCGCGATAAGGGCAGAAATAGTTATTGTGTCATATGTTTCATAGGTCCCCTTAAGGGATTCCCAGTCATCAGGTCCTGCAGTAGTGTAGTCTTCATATGCTGAGTTCGCCATAAAAAAGAATGTCGCAGAGGCAAGTGCTGAAACGGCTCCTGCCCCTACAGAAATCCATCCACCTAATTTGTGCATCCCTTGTCGGGATTTAATTTTACCTATCTTAGACTCCAGGGCATTTTTTTCCTCATACAATACTGCTAACTTTTCCTGGTTCTTCTTAATCTCTTTTACGCCACTTAATATTGCTTTTCCTTCTAAAATAAACTCCGAAAAGTCCCATCCTGATTCCTCAACCTCTTGAATAAAAGTATCCAATCGGGAAATATGATTATCATCCATGCTGATATAGGAAGAAACTATCCCTCTTAGAAGAATTATCTCTTTGGTAAATCTACTGTAGTCTTCCTGCTTAGTTTTTTCTTTCAGGTAAGCTATATATTCAGAAGTGAATTCCAGTTCCAGTTGTAAATCTATCTTCTGTCCCTGGGAAATCAAAATATCTTCCTGGTGGGTAAGATAATTTTCACCCATAACACTAAGTGAATAACGACCTGTCCACAATCGGGGAATATTTCCAGAACCGGTCAGAACCTCTTCATATCCTGGAGTGGAGAGTTTGGCTACAGCCCCTTCCGGTATTAAATACTTTAAGGAACCATATGGTTTAGGATAGACATCAGTCCTGGTAGTAGTATCGGAAAATATCTCTATTGTACCGCTCCAATAGAGAGAATTTCCCATAACCTCAAGCTCATGAGTCCCCAGAGAAAGATGATTAAACAAACCAGCCCCAAACGATCCTAGATCGCGGCCATCCAGAAATACATTTATATTTGTTTCACTGGATTTTAGAAAAAGTTTTCCAAATTGTTCCTCTAAAGAAAGGAACAAACGTGATGTATTCTTATTAACCTCAATATTCTTTACCGCATAGAAATTATCCTTCCTGGCTTCTACAGAAATATTACCCAGAGGGATTCTGCTTATTAGATTGGGGCTTATACCTTTTGGAATACCATTTATTAAAATATCCGCTCCAGTTGGTTCTGTTTCAATAAGAAGTTCAATGAAATCTGTTGCTATTTCTACCTTGGCTCCAGTAACAAGGGTCAATCCTGCTAATTTAAATGCCAATAGCTCAACTGCTGCTGTCATATCTCCCATACCCTGGGCATCTACTTTGTCTGCTTTGATATTTCGACCTTCTGCTACATCAATAATCTTAACATTAAGTATAACTTTCCCTCCAATAGCAGATAAATCTCCAATGATAATCTGTTCTGCTGCAAGAAGTTTTCCCATTTCTATAGCACAGGTTTCATCTGTACAGCCTGTTAAGGTATAAGCCTGGGCATCCAAAATGGCGGCAATCTGATTCTGCTCAATAACATTAAAACTTTCCGTTTTGACCAGAGCTGTCTCAAAAAGCCCTGTAATAACCAAAGCTTCATTGGCAGACACACCAATGGCATTAAACGGGACAACTGCTACCCGGGGGTTTTGCTGTGAATAAAGACTTATAGCTGCAAAAGCAAGAAGAAAGATAAATAGCGGCTGTTTCATAGGTTCTCCTGATTGAATTACTGATAGAAAAGTAATTTTCTTAGCTTCCTAATGTATCGCAAGAACCATGCCAAATTTTAATTTCATTTATTTACTTATTCTGCAATAACTTACATAATTAATGCAGGTATGATCTGATTTTTATGTCAATATATGTTGTCAAAGGCCCTTCTATATGTCAATTTAAGTTGACATGTGAAATTGATTATCTGGCTGGTAAAATCAGTAAAGAAAGTCAAGATTAGAATTGCTTCTGGAAAATAAATCTATTTGCATTGCATCCATTAATGGAGTACGATTATCAGTATGAAATCAACAAAAATAGTATGTACAATTGGACCGGGAAGTCAGGATGAAAAAATTCTGCAAAAACTGGTAGAAGCAGGAATGGATATTGCAAGGATGAATATGTCACATGGATCCTATGATTTCCATAAAACAACCATTGATAATATACGTAAAATATCAATAAAAACAGGTAAATTCGTTGGTATTCTTTTGGATCTTCAGGGCCCTAAAATAAGAACAGGAAAGCAGAGTAAAGATGTAATTGAACTTAAAAAGGGTTCCACCCTGAAACTTACAACAGAAGATATTGTCGGGAACTGGGAAATGCTTAGCATAAACTACAAACCTCTGCCTGAAGAAGCAAAACCCGGAGAAAAAATACTTCTGGATGATGGAAATATAGAATTAAAAATTAAAAGTATTGAAAATAGAATTATAAGCTGTGAAGTTATGAATGGCGGAATGATCCGTTCTTTCAGAGGAATTAATTTACCAGATACTCCACTTAGTACTCCGGCACTTACAAAAAAGGATCTGGAAGATCTGGATTTTGGTCTTGCACATGATGTAGATTTTGTAGCCCTTTCTTTTGTAAGACAGGCTGAAGATATTATAGGTTTGCGAAATAAAATTGAAGCAAAAGGGAAAAATGCTTTTATTATCTCAAAAATTGAAAAACCTGAAGCAATAACTAATATCGACCGGATAATCGAAAAATCTGATGGAATTATGGTAGCAAGAGGAGATCTCGGAGCAGAAACATCAGCTCAGGATGTTCCCATATTACAAAAACAAATAATACATAAATGCAACGTGGCTCATAAACCTGTTATTACAGCTACCCAAATGATGGAGTCAATGATATCAAAACCAAAACCAACAAGAGCAGAGGCTAATGATGTAGCCAATGCAATCTTTGACGGAACTGATGCAGTAATGCTTTCCGGAGAAACAGCTATGGGGGAATATCCTGTAGAAACTGTAACAGTCATGTCCAATATAGCTGAACGAACAGAGAAAGAGATAAACTATACTGAAAAAACTGAGAAAATTTATGAGTTATCCGGAAAAGCGGATGATGATGCAGATGCGCTTTGTTATTCAGCTTGTACTTTATGTAACACTATTTCCCCTGCATTTATGGTAGGATTCTCCAGGTCGGGCCGTACAATTAAAGCATTAAGTAAATACCGGCCTTCAAAACCAATACTGGGAATGTCTCCTGACGAAAGAGTTCTTAGACGATTAACTGTCTTTAGGGGAGTATACGGTATTAAGATCGATATGGCAAACTCAAATGATGAACTGTTTTATAATACTGATAAAATACTTACTTCAAGAGGGTTCTGCTCAAAAGGAGATAAGGTTGTTGCTGTAAGCAGTATGCCTCTGACAGGTGTAAATAGAACCAATATGATTAAGGTTCATACTGTAAGCTGATCCGGATTTGATCAGACATCACCTTCAGTAGGAACTATACACATAAATACAAGCTCATCCTGTCCAGTCTGAAGGAATTGGTGTTCCTTCCCACCAGGAATAAAAGCAATAGAGTCTCCGCATACAGGATAATCAGTACCATCAATAAATATAATACCATCACCCTTTACAATATATACCATATGATCCCATTGATGGCTGTGTTTAGGTGAAAAACCATCTTTTCCCAGGGTAAACATTCTCATAACATGACTGTCCCATCCCTGATCACCACCAATAAGTACCTGTTTTTCAACATTTTTCATAGTTTCTGTATTAAATTTTTTCTTATCTATTTCACTTCTTTTCTTAACATACATATTTACACCTCCGGATTATTTCAACTATAGTGTATCATGATCAATCTATTATTGAAAATACTGAGATATAAAATCTGCTCAGTTAAAATAATATGAACTTCAAACATCTTAGAACATCTATAACTCTTGTTACCAGTCTTCTTATTTTTCTATTATTTATCAGTTTTGTATTAATAACTTTTAACATGAACAAAGTATTAATAAGAGGAACTATCAGTACAATTCATAAAGAAATTACAACTAAAGTGTTGGTAAAGCTGGATGTTTATCTTGATACTCCCTATACAGTCAATAATCTTACAGATGCATTTCTCAGAATTAATCCCGACCATATGCAGAATCTGGATTTACTAAGAAAATATCTATACAAACAACTCTCAATTTTTAAAACTGTAAATCTTATTGCCTTTGGAACAGAAAACGGTAATTATGTAGAAGCACAAAGGCTGGATGACGGAAGAATAAGAACTGGTCTAATTAAATACAATAACCTGGAATTATGGAAAACAAACACTGCAGGTCAAAAGCTTTTACTCGAAAAAATTGTTTCCAAATATGATCCGAGACTTCGTCCATGGTATATTAATTCCAAAGATAAAAAGATACCTGCATGGTCAGCTATATACTTTTACTCATCAAATAATAGTCCTGCAATTTCAGCTAATCAGCCGTACTTCCATAATAGCAGTAATTTAGATGGTGTTATAACAACTTCCATTACTCTTGATGATATTAGTAATTTCCTGGCAGAACTTGCATTAGAAAATAATTCATCTGTACTTATACTGGAACCTTCAGGACTGGCTATAGCTACTTCCAAAGGAATTTCCTTACTGGACGATATGAATAGAAGAGTTACCGGAGCAAATCTTAAAAATACATTGTTCTCAACTATTTCAAGAACTTTTCAATTAAGTATTGAAAATAACTATACCAATATTATTTCTGATTTCTCTATGGTCATTAATAATACAAAATACCTGATTAGATCTACTCCATACTATGGCCCTTATGGTTTACGATGGAGTGTTCTGGTTATTATTCCTGAAGAAGATTATATGTCAGCATTATACAGGGCAGGTACTATGGGAATAGTATTTTTTATTATATTTTTATTTATTGCACTTATCTCAAGTTATTTCATTGCCGGACAAACTTCAAAACCTATTGTAAAACTCAGCAATCTGGTTTCTCAGATTTCATGGTTGGAAAATGTAAATTATAAATGGAATATCCCCAACAGAATACTTGAAAGAAATGACGAAATAGGGACATTGGCAAAAACTTTTTCAGGAATGGAAACACGTCTTAATTCAACAATTTTAAATTTAAGGGAAAGTAAAAAAGAGTATAAAGATCTTGTTGAAAATATTAACAGTATAATAATGAGAGTCAAACCTAATGGACTAATCACTTACTGCAACCCGTTTGGTTTAGATTTTTATGGATACACTAAAGAAGAACTTATTGGCTCTACTGTTCAGGAAACTGTACTAAGAACAAAAAACCCTGACGATATTAATATACTTGAAAGAATATTTATAAAAGATAAAAAATATTGGAATGGTATTAATAAGAATATTACATTAAAAGGAAAAGAAGTCTGGATTTTATGGGCAAATACAATGCTGCATGACAGTAAAGGGGATATAATTGAGCTGCTGTCAATTGGTCAGGATTTTACATCAAGAAAAGCTGCGGAATTAAAATTAAATGCTTCTCTTGAAGAAAAAAATATTTTATTAAAGGAGGTTCACCATAGAGTAAAAAATAATCTGCAGATTATAACCAGTCTTATTAATCTTCAACTGGGTGATATTTCAAATAGAATTGTACAGGAAAAGCTTGAATCACTGCAAAGCAGAATCCATTCAATGTCACTTGTACATGAAATGCTGTATTCTACAGAATCATTTACACAAATAGATTTTTACGATTACCTGAATCAGATTATCGCTACAATTTCGGCAACATTAAACAATATGGAAAACCCAATTAAAGTATCTCTTAAAGGAGATAGTCTTTATCTGGATATTGAACGTTCTACAACTTGTGGTCTTATAGTAAATGAAATTATTATAAATGCATTTAAACATGCATTTGATAAACAGAAAAACTGTAGAATAAACATTGAACTAAAAAAAGATAAAGATGGATTAGTTTCTATCCTTATTCAGGACAATGGAATAGGTGTTTCTTCTCTTAATAAATCGGATAAGACACAAGGAATGGGATCACTGCTAATTGATGCATTAACAGATCAGATTGGTGGAAAATTTAAAATAAGCAAAAATAATGGAACTTTTATAAGCCTGACATTTCAAAGCTGAAAAAATTTACCAACTATAGAATTAATTATATACTAAAATTTAATAATATCCAGTATTGAATAATCCTCTCCATTAAAACCGAATCCAATCCAGAACTGAGGGGAATAACTATGATCAATATCCATATAGGAAGGGTCATTCTCAAGATTTTTAGAAGGGAAAAAGAAGGAACCTGCATTTATAGATATATCACTCCATAGTTTAAACACAGCCATTGCTCCAATAATTCCCCCTGATCTTAGAAAATCAGAGTATTGAGTAATTTCATTAATATAGTATTTATAACCTGTAAGAAACTCAAAATTAACAAATGACCTCTCAATTACATAAGTACCATAAAGAGTTCCACTTATTGGTTTTATCCCGAAAGGTATATCTATATTCAGAGAACAGGCAATTTGATCCCTATAAGACAGGATATTTTTTTTATATAGCTCTACTTCAATACCAGCTACAGGTCTTAACTCAGAATCGGTATATTCGAGATAAAGTGGCGGTAAATCCCTTAAACTATGAAAACTGTTTTGAAATTTCTCACCACCCAGATTCCCCTTATAAATAATTCCAAAATATGGAGTTAGAGTTAAACTAATTTTTTCAATAGAGTAATGTACAATGGAATGGAACAGATCATAGCGGTACATATATTTTCTTGATGTAACAATCTGGTCATGAAATGAGATTTTAAAAAAATCTTTTTTAATAACAGTAAATATTGAATAAGTTAAAAAATCATCTGCCCCTATATATCTTCCAGAAACACCGTTCTCAATTGTTCCGGTATAATTATCATTCAAATATCCTGAAATAATTGAAATATCACCATATAGGCTAACAGATATAAATAAAAAAACTATTATCTTGAATATCATAATCTATATACCATAGCTTGACGGGAAGCAATAAATCAAGTTTAATCACTAGATTATGAAGTATTGCATGATAGTTAATCCCCATGCGGGAAAAAAACAGGGAATGGCAGCAGCCGAAACAGTTGTAAAGGAACTTGAAGAACATGGTATTGATATCGAAATGCTGATATCAAAAAAACATGGAGATTCTATAAGCCTTGCTGAAAATCTCAAAATCCAAAATTATGACGGTATCCTGGCAGTTGGCGGAGATGGAACCCTGTTTGAAGTTATTAATGGACTTTTAAAAGATAGGCAGGAAATTAAAATTCCAATAGGTCAAATCCCCGTAGGAACAGGAAATTCCTATATCAAAGATCTTGGTATTGCAAATTTAGAAGACTCCCTCCGGGTAATTCTTTCCGGACAAACCAAAGCAATAGATCTTGGAGAGTTTTCGTACAGCAAAGGAAAGCATTTTTTTATAAACCTTCTTGGTTCAGGGTTTGTATCCAATGTGGCTTATAGAGCAAGGAAATATAAAAAACTTGGTTCTTTAAGCTATATTATTGGAGTTTTGGAAGAAGTAGCTGTTCTTAAATCAACAAAAATAGAAATTACTATAGATGGAAAACTTATTAAAAGAGAAGCTGTTTTTACTGAAATCTGTAATTCCAGGTATACAGGCGGAGACATGTTGATGGCTCCGGGAGCTAAAATAGATGATGGACTTCTGGATGTTATTATTCTAAATAAAGTATCCAGACTAAAACTGCTAAGTCTTTTCCCTCTTCTTTTTAAAGGAGAACATGTTAATGATGATACTGTTGAAGTATTTACCGGAAAAAATATTTCTCTCAAATCAGATAAACCACTCTTACTTACACCTGATGGTGAAACTTTTGGAAACACACCGATAGATGTAAAAATACACCATAAAAAGATAAAGATGTTCTGCTGATGCATTTTTTTACAACTTTTGCGGGTTACTTTTTTGCTGTTCCTCTACTTTTTATAATTTTAATTTTGATACTAATTCAAAGCCTTTTGGATAATCAAAAACTTTTTGATACTGCCATTAAGTTACTTAGCCGGCTTTTTCCGGCTGTATTTGGTATTAGAGTAAAGGTTATTGGAAAGGAAAATATTGATCCCGATAAAACATATATTTTTATGGCTAATCATGTGAATATATTTGATATTGTTATTTTATATGGTTATATCCCCCATTTTTTCAGGGCAGTGGAACTGGAAGATCACTTTTCCTGGCCGGTATGGGGTACCATTACACAAAAAGCAGGTAATATACCTATAAGCCATAGTAATCCAAGAGCTGCTCTGGAAAGTCTGAACAAAGCCGGTACTGCAATTTCCCAGGGAACATCGATTGCAATCCTACCGGAAGGACATAGAACCAGAGATGGTAAACTTCAACCATTTATGAGAGGACCCTTCCGTCTTGCAAAAAAAACCAATGTGGATATTATTCCCATAGTTATGAAAGGTTTGTGGGATAGAAAATCGGTTCATTCAAAAATCGTCCATCCTGGAACTGTAGAAATTTTAATTGGAGATCCTATTACATCTGAATCATATAAAGATATCTCCGACAGAAAACTAAACATTCACGTTAGAAAAATAATGTTAAGGATGCTGGAAGAATGAGTATTTTTGAATCGCTCATGCTGATTTGCTTTGGACTGGCATGGCCTTTCTCAATATATAAATCCTGGAAGACCAGAGAGAATGGTTCAAAAAGTTTAATATTTCTAACTGCACTAATTATTGGATATATTTCAGGAATTATTCATAAAATTTTATATAATTTTGATGGTGTTATATTTTTATATATTCTAAATGCAGTAATGGTATCTATTGAGATTATCTTTTTTATTCGAAACAAAAAAGGGGTTTAATTTAAATGGATAAAATTAAAAATATTGTTTTTGATATAGGAAAAGTGCTAATTGAGTGGGATCCTGAGAATATTTATAAAACACTTTTTAATAGAGATGACTATAATAAACATCCTTTAAGCAGTATGCCTGGTGGATCTACCTGGTTGGAATTTGACCGGGGAACAATAGATCTGGATGAAATTATTGATATTTTTTCTAAGAACAATGAGGATTATAAAGATGATATTGCAAGGTTTCTAAAAGAAGCCCCCCATCATATTCCCCCGTTATGGGATTCTGTTGATTGTGCAATGAAATATAAAGATTTGGGATATAAAATTTATCTATTATCAAATTTTCCAGAATATGGTTTTACAATAATACAAAATAAATTCGACTTTTTTAGTAATTTTCATGGAGGTGTAATATCCTGGGAAGTAAAGTCAATAAAACCAGAGAAAAAGATTTATAAAATTCTTCTGGAAAAATATAATTTAATTCCTGGTGAAACTATCTTTATAGATGATGATAAAGAAAATATAAAATCTGCTGAGGATATTGGTATTAAAGGCATTCAATTTCTTGAAGGAATGAATCTTTGTAAAGAACTTGATAGAATCATACCGATCAAATAGAAAGTAAGGGCAGTCACGAAGGAAACTCATTGGGTTCCCTTCGCGGCTGCCCTTACTATTTTAAAACTGGAAATTGGGATTGCTGATTACTGCACCTCTCTCCATATCTGTATTAAGTATAATTGCAAGATTTTCATCTGACATATACTGAGCCTGATAATCAACTCCATTTCTTGAAAGCTGCATATCAAAAGCCCTCATATGATTTCTGGAGCCCTTTAAAAGGTTCTGATAAACTATTTTTAAATCATCATTATCTGTATCTGCAATAAGTCTTTCAAGATCATAGATATCAAGATCTTCAATAGTAGCTCCAACATTAAGGGCCGCATTAAAAGATTCTGATCCCTGTGCTACAAGAACGTCATAAAGATTCTGAATTTCAGGGTTTGTAAAAACACCGATTGTATCTGATTTTATTGGATCATCTAAATTATATCTTTCCAGAAGAATTCCCATTGCGTCCATATGTGTACTCTCTGCACCTGCGATATTTGTAAAAGTCCGTAGACCCCATTTATCATAAAGTGTCAGATAAACATCCCGTGCCAGTTTCTCTTCTTCTCTCATTAGTAAAATACCTTCTGCTTCCGCTTCAGAAAGAGAACTGATCTCAACTGATTGAAGAATATTTTCCATTTCACCACCAAAGCTGGATCCCCAGTTGCCTGCCATTAAAGTTGTACCTATCATTACTATTAAAATTGCCATTGTTACTAATTTCTTATTCATTGCTGTCTCCTTAGGTTGCATAGCCGACCAGGCTATGGAATACATATTGTGTATTCGTAATTTATATTAGCAAATATAGTGGGGACTTATGAATAAAGTGTGAAGAGACTATAGAATATTAGTGAAATGGTCATTTTTTATAATTGTTCTATTAAATCAGAAGCCTCCCCTTATTTACATCTTTAACAATATTTATCCTGTAAAATCCCCTCCTGAAGGAGGGGGAATTTATATAAAAGGTATTGTGTAACAGAGAAACAAGAAGCCTCCCCTTATTTACATCTTTAACAATATATATCCTGTAAAATCCCCTCCTGAAGGAGGGGGAATTTATATAAAAGGTATTGTGTAACAGAGAAT
>DAOWEB010000169.1 GCA_030638735.1 Spirochaetaceae bacterium | reverse complement strand
TTAAAGACAATGAGTTTGATGAAGGAAACTATCAAAATGAAATGTCAAAACGCCTGGGTACTGATCACCAGGATATTGTAGTAGCCCATGAAGAAATAGGAGGAGTATTTCCGGAAGTTATAAAACATACAGAACGCCCAATTCTCCGCACAGCTCCTGCACCATTGTATCTTTTGTCAAAACTTGTACGAGAAAACGGCTACAAGGTTGTAGTTACAGGAGAAGGTGCAGATGAAGTTCTTGCAGGATACGATATATTCCGGGAAGCAAAGGTAAGAAGATTTATTGCAGAAAACCCAGATTCCAATAAAAATAATGAACTTATAAATCAGCTGTATCCCTGGATGGAACGGGCACCGGGAAATACTCCGGCATTCGCCAGAGCCTTTTTTGGAAAAGATCTGGATTTGTCAGATCCGGCTCTATCCCACAGGCCCCGATGGAACACAAGCTCTGCAATTAAGGGTCTGTTTAATCCTGATTTTAAGATGGAGGCTGATAAATACAACGGTGCAGATACTTTGTTGTCAAAACTGCCTGACAATTTTAAAAACTGGAACAACTTAAACCAGGCACAATGGTTTGAATATACAACCCTTCTTTCCGGTTATATTTTATCTGCCCAGGGAGATAGAATGCTTATGGCAAAATCTGTGGAAGGAAGGTTCCCATTTCTGGATTATAACCTTGTTGAATTTGCAAATAATCTACCAACTGAATTTAAATTAAATGGTTTGGAAGAAAAACACATTTTAAAAATAGCCTTTGCAGACCTTATACCGGAATCAATCTTAAACCGCCCAAAGCAGCCCTACAGAGCACCGGATGCCATGAGTTTTTTCTCTGGGGAAAAACTGGACTGGATGGAAGAAATTACTGATAGTAATTATATAAAAGAGGCCGGCATTTTTAATCCTGCAGCAATAGAAAAGCTTTTGGCTAAAGCTGTTAAAAGAAATGGAGAAAAAATGAGCAACAGTGATAATATGCGAATAGTTGGTTTTCTTTCTACAATGCTCTCTTACAAATTTATGATTAGGGGAGAGAATTTAAACATTAGTTTACCTCCGCAGCCGATGAAAATAATTGAAAGAGGCTGACCCTTCGGCAAGCTCAGGGACCGAGAAGAATGAAATCCGGAGACGGGTGTTTCGATACATTTTTGCGGAGCAAAAACACTCAACATCCAGATACTGGCAAAATTGGGTGACTGAATGTGAAACTGAAAACTGGTACTCAGAAAAGAGAAGTGAATTCTTTAATACTAAGATCTGCCTGTCTTATAACTGCCCGCAATGTACCTCTGTCCAATATTTTATGATTTGGGACTACCAGTTGAGAGAATGGGTCATCTCTTCTAAGAATAATATGACTCCCCTTCTGCCGTTTTTATAAAAACCTGTTTTCTCAAGAGCTTTAATACATTCTGAACCAGAGATTACGGGTAATTTGTTCACACAGCTAACACCATTGTATCAAAATTTTCTTCCGGGACTACAATACCATCCTCATTTAAAGATTCAACATATAATTCTATTGCTTCTTTAATATTAATTACTGCTTCTTCTCTTGATTTGCCCTGGCTAATGCAACCAGGAAGACTTGGACACTCTACAACCCAGTAAGAATCTTCTCCACGATAAATTACCACTTCCCTCATTAATTAGTCCTCCTTTATAAGGATATATTTAACAATATATCAATACTATTTACATGTCAAATATTCAGAAAGCAGGAACTAAAAGAATAACTTTAAACATATTCTGAATTAGTTTCATTTCTCTGAAGCAGAAATCACTTTTTTGCAGTATATAAGGGTATGGAAGGATATATGTATATTTTAGAATGTGTGGATAATAGCTACTATACTGGTAGTACAATTGATTTAAAGAAGCGTCTTAGGCAACATCAAAATGGTGAAGGTGCTAATTACACTAAAAAACGATTACCAGTTAAACTTGTATATTATGAAAAATTTGAACGTATAGATCTTGCTTTTTATAGAGAAAAACAAATTCAGGGTTGGACTAAAGTAAAGAAAAAAGCATTGATAGATTGTAATAATGGGATCTTACAGGAATTGGCGAAGAAAAAGTTTTAACATAATTCCCTTCGATACAATTTCTTTTAGGGAAGGAATATAGGGCATAACGAAATCACTCAGGGAACGGTGATAGATAAACCGGTTGCTGAGTGGTTTTGCTCCGCAAAATTGTATCGAAGCACCGGTTGCTGAGTGTTTTTTGCGTGTCTTCGGTCACTGAGTGGTTTCGTTCCACCCCATACATTTTCCCTAAAAGAAATTGTCTCGAAGTGATCGAAGCACCGTCTATCATCCTTTCTTCGAAAGAATAAACCTCGAAATATTATCCAACGAATCCAGATTCTCAGGAATAAGCTCATTATCATTTATACTTAGTCCATAAGTTTCTTCAGCAAAATCAATTAGTTCTAAAATACCTGTTGAATCGATTATTCCATTTTCCATAAAAGAGTCTTTATTAGCTACCATTTCCGATTCGTTTCCAAACATAAAGTTATCAACAATAAATTGCTTAACTGATGCAATAATCTCTTCTTTTGTTACTTTTTTTTCTACAACATCTATTGTATCTGCCATTTCTTCTCCTCTGCGAATAAAATGGGTCCCCGACACTTTGTGTCTGGGATGTATGGGCGAGCAGCAAGTTTACTTGCGACCAGTCCACCCATTTTATCTATTAATAATACTATTTAGTTTTTAATTCTGAGATAAATTTAATTAAACTCTCTGCCACAAGGGCACTTCCCTTTTCATTTAAATGACCACCATCACTGGTATATTCAGGAACCATACTGTAATATTCTTTTCCATCCAGTCTATGAACATTACGGGAACCATCTGGTTTTGTAGATTCTATTTGTGCGATATCAAAAAGAGTTTCTTTACTCCCGTACTCATTACGAAGTAATACATTATATTCCTGACGTTTTAGATTGCTTTCAACTCCACGAACCTGTCTTCCAATTATTTTTTTTATAAATGGTTTAAGCCCTGTTTCATTCGCTGTCAATGGAACTGTAGAATGTATAAATAATGTATCTGGAAACAATTCATCAAGATTGTCCATGGTCTTTTTATAATTGGTGAATAAACTGTCTACATCAGTATCCGGGTTAATATCAATATAGCATAGTTTTAATAATGCAATATCAACTGAATCTCCAAGACCCATGGTTAGATTATCTGAAAACTCCTTTATTTTTGTTTCTGGCCTGGTATTTTCTCCAACCGTTGAATGAGCAAAGAAGGAACTACCTGATTCTGAAACATCGAAAGTTTCGACAATATTCAGGGTTTTATCAAAATTTGATAATACATCGCTTACACCATCCAGAATATTATATCCTACAGACTGGTGAGCAAAATATATTCTACTTGATTCTAATTTTTCAATATCAGAAACAATTAATTTTTGTTCTGTATAATTTTCATTTTCTGACATCCCCCCTCCAGTGCAATTGCTAAGCATCAAAATAATAGGAAAAATAGAAAAATAACCAAACTTCATAAACAGTAGCTCCTTTAATAATAAAACTAATTAGCAGCAAACATTATAAAATATAATAATATTAACTCTACCTATTACTCAAGAGTATCTCTGGAAGGAGCTCCCTCTAAAAGACCATTATTGTAATCATCAAGCATAGAATTAATATCTTCACCATCAATCTGCCATGGATCCAAATTAGCCTTACTCTCTTTATATGTAGTTTCTACAAGCCAAATATCAGCAGCTGCAATATAATCTGCAATTACTGTATCACCTGCTCCCACAAGAACATTCAATTTAGCAGCAACAAGACTATTAAACATCGTAAACCATTTATATTTTTTTATTGGCAGCATCATCATTCCTATTGCATCTTCTTTTGTATAATTTATTCCACCAATCTCTAACATATCTACAGGCCATGCTTCAGGATGGTTTTTCCAATAGCCCGGAGTTCCAGTCCCAACAAGTTCCCCAATTTCTTCTTCCAGTTGAAAATTCACCAGGGTCTGTTTCTTCCAGTATCTATCTGTTGTGTATAAAAAGGAACTATCTCCTCCATTGTAATCAGGGGCATACTCCCATATATAAGCATCGGCTGTAATTTCTTCAGGATCTTCTTCCAGAAGTTCCTCATTAACTAAAAAAGAGACCTTGATATATGGACGTAAAGTGCTATCAGAAGATTCTCGGCTATTATATAAATCATACTCACTCCCACCTACCTGATCAAAAAGCAATCCATAATGAGTAAAATCTCCTGCTATCCATTCCTCTAAATACGATTTAATATTAAATTGATACCAATTGGTCCCATCTAAACTATCCATAGTGACTGAATCAATAATAGATAGATCATAAGCTCCTGAGAAATTTCCCCAGGTCACTCCATATTCTTCCCATGAATCAGTAACTCTGTGAAGGTTTACTACAAAATTATCATCTCCATAATCTGCAACCCTAACCCATAATTCTGCTGAAGCAATTTCGGCATTTTGAGGGATCATCAACCTTGCTGCCAACTCCTCATTACTATCCACCATATCATTTGAAATAAAAGAACATGAACCAATAATAAGAAGTAATGGAAGAACTAACAAAATAAACATCTTTTTAATTTTCATAATTTCTCTCCTGTTTGATTTATTTAAATATATTAATTAGCATAAAGTGCTAAATTATTTAATAAATAACTCACCTCCACGCTTATTATTTTATCATCCCTTTAATATACATCAATACAAAAAATATATGATTTTAGAATAGGTAATTTCATCCATTCTACTACCATTTTATTATAATAAAGTACTAGTTTAATTTGTTAAAAATCATAATTTTTTTCTATTGCATCAAAGTTCAGAAGAGATATAATAATGTATAATTACTAATAAAAAAGTGAGAGGTAGTTTTATGCAGGTACATCAATTACTTGAACAGGCTGCTGACAGTTTTCCTGATAAAAAAGCTGTTTGGTATAACGAAGAATGGAGTACATATAAAGAAGTAAATATTGCCTCAGAAAAAATCGCATCCTATTTAAGCAAACATGGTATTAACCGGGGTGATCGTGTAGCAATACTATATGAAAATTCTTTTAATTATATAGCAGCATACTTTGGTATTCTAAAAGCAGGGGCTGTAGTTGTAGGTCTAAATACTGAAACAAATGCAGAGGCTCTTATTTACCTTTTAAATAATTCCGAATCTAAAGCCATTATTTCCAATAAAAAATATTCAAAACACCTATTACATGCATTAGTAAAGTGTCCATACTTAAAAGAAGCTATTATTAATCAGGATGACCTTAGTAAATATGAAAAAATTGGACACTGCCATACTGTAACACTGGAAGATGTATATGGTAATAAAGAAGAAAAGCAGTTTATACAATCCATTGATATTGATTTAGCGGAAATTGTTTATACTTCCGGAAGTACTGGTAAGCCAAAGGGTGTAATGCTTACACATCTAAATTTGGTAAGCAATATGAGATCCATTTGTAGGTATCTTAATCTTACTAAAGACGACAGGATAATGGTTATTCTACCATTTTATTATATATATGGAAAATCCTTGCTGTTAACACACTTCCTTTTGGGAGCTTCGGTAGTAATAGATAATCGCTTTGTCTTCCCTAATAAAGTTCTTGAAACTATGGAAAAAACAAAAACAACAGGTTTTGCAGGTGTACCATCAACATTTATGATTCTATTAAACAGATCCAATTTAAAAGAAATGCCATTAAAATCTTTACGATATGTATCCCAGGCAGGTGGTGCCATGGCACCGGCAGTTCAGAAAGAGGTAGTTAAAGCATTCGACCCTGCCAAAGTTTTTATTATGTATGGTGCTACAGAAGCTGCACCACGTCTATCCTGGCTTGATCCTGAACTTCTTTTTCGTAAATGGGGTTCCATTGGGATACCTGTAGATAATGTAGACTTATTAATTGTAGATTCAAACGGCAAAGAACTTCCAAGAGGGGAAGAAGGAGAAATTGCTGCCAGGGGTTCTAATATAATGAAGGGTTACTGGAAAGACCCGGAAGAGACAGCCTTAGTCCTCAAACAAGGAATGTACTTTACCGGAGACCTTGGGAAACAGGATGAAGAAGGTTTCTTTTATGTTGTAGGAAGAAGCAAGGATATTATTAAAGTTAAGGGCTTTAGAGTTGGTGCAAAAGAAATAGAAGAAGCTATTCTGGAAATTAATGAAGTTCATGAAACTGCAGTTATTGGTGTGGATGATCCTATTCTGGGAGAGGCCGTAATGGCGTTGATTATTCCAAAAGAGAAAGATTGGTCCGATTCTGAAAAGGTTCTGCAGTATCTAAAGAAAAAATTACCTTCTTTGAAACTGCCCAAATATATTGAGTTTCGGGATTCTTTTCCAAAAAATGAATCCGGTAAAATATTAAAAACAAAATTGAAAGAAGAAGAGAAAAAAAGGAGCAATAAGTGAAATCGACTGGCTTTTCGACAGAAACTTTAAAACTGAATGTAGAAAAAGAAGCAGATAGAATTGCAGAAAAGATAAAAACAATAGTTTCAAAAGATTTAAAAAGGCAGGGTCTTATTGTTGCAATGTCCGGTGGTATTGACAGCAGTACTGTTGCCGGTCTTTGTGTAAAAGCTCTTGGAAAAGAAAGGGTGTTTGGATTATTAATGCCGGAAAAACATTCTTCTGATGATACACTGGACTTAAGCAGGAGTGTCGCAGATGCTTTTGGCATAGAAACAATTTATGAAAACATAAGTCCAATTCTGGAATCTTTGGGGTGCTATAAAAAACAAGATGATGCTTTTAAAAAAGTAATTCCTGAATATGGAGAAGGGTGGAAGGCTAAGATTGTTCTTCCAAGTGTTTTGGATTCTGATGCACTAAGGCTTTTTTCTGTAGTTGCTCAAAGTCCGGAGGGTAAAACTATTAAAAAACGATTGACTCAGAAGGCATACCTGGAAGTAGTTGCTGCTACAAATTTTAAACAGAGAGTTAGAAAGATGCTGGAATATTACCATGCGGATAGGCTTAATTTTGCCGTAACGGGAACTCCTAATAGGCTGGAATATGATCAGGGGTTTTTTGTTAAGCTGGGGGATGGTGCTGCAGATATAAAACCTATAGCTCACCTTTATAAAAGCCAGGTTTACCAGATGGCGGCTTATCTTGGTGTTCCAGAAGATATATTAGGAAGGCCACCAACAACAGACACTTATTCCATGCCTCAATCTCAGGATGAATTTTATTTCTCCTTACCTTATGACAAGATGGATTTATGCCTTTATGGGTTAAATAATAATGTTCCGGAAGGGGACGTAGCAGAGGTGGTGGGGATAACGGTAGAACAGTTGAAAAGGGTGTATGTGGATATTGAACAGAAGAGAAGAACTACCAGGTATCTGCATTTGGGTCCTCAGATGATAGAAGAAATATTCTAAAGTAGTTTTGCTTTTTTATCTGTATCTATCAACTCAATATTTAATCCATGCTTTGCATAGATAAAAGCAATATCTTCATTTTTAAAAGCATTCTCTGGTTGGGGAGGAACTAATGTTCTTAGTCCTTTTTGGTTCAATTAGTTTAATAAGTGTTGGGTTTGATTTCTCAAGAAAACCACTTTTACTTTTTGTCTTGTGTTATTAACTATTTCTGTTTTTTGCTTATAACCAAAAATAGTTTGCCAATGAGAAAAACCTTTATTGATTGATTTGACTACTATTCAAATGTGAATAATATTCATTTCATTCTCTCTCTATAGGTTATTGTAGAAAATCCTCCAAGGAGGAGTATAAACACTGCCTGAACCCCCTGATAGAAAATTCCTGCAGCAAAACAGTTTTCTGCAGGAATATCAAGAAAAGTACCTCCAACAACAAAAGCTCCCTGAAGGACACCTATAGAACCAGGTCCAGCTGGAATTGCTATACCCAAAGTACCAATAGCCATGATTAGAAGACTTTCTTTAATACCTATGGATTGGTTAATACAGTAAAATGCAAACCAGTATGAAAACAAGACGACACACCAATACAGAAGGGTTGATATAATTAAAAATATCCATTTTATGGGCTCATCCAGACTGGAAAAAACCCTTCCCAGTCGTCTAAGACTGTATTTTAACTTTACTACATTTTTTCTATCAGGTAATTTTCCAATGAACAATAAAAATGTTTTATTCTTTTTTATCATTAAAACTAAAAATAGAAGCATCGCACTTAATAGAAATCCAAACAGGATAAAATAATATCCTTGAATTTCTTTTATCTGATTAATATACAGACCAAAAAAAAATATTACAATAATTATTGCTAAATCCAGAATCCGCTCTACCAAAACAAAACCCGCTGCTTCAGATTTAGAAATATCTTTATGAATACTACTATTCGCAATGGCAAATATTTTTACTACTTCACCTGCCCGAAATGGAAGAATATAATTCCCAAATGCAGTAACTAAATTTATTCGATATGCTGTAAGTAGCGATATTCTCTGTTTACTTGTTTGTGTAAGAAGTATCAATCTCCAGGAAGGAAAAGCATATTCAAGAAAATAAGGAAGGAGTGCAATTAATGCAAGGGGCTTGCTGGTATTCGTTAATATATGTAAAACTGAATGTAGAGATATACGCTTGAGAAGAACTAACACCACCAGTCCACTTAGGATAAAACCCAAAACTACACGAAATAGTTTTTTTCTACCAGGGCTGTTAGCCATCTATATATGCCTGGATTATCGAATAGATTCCCCCTGCTATTGACGGATGAGAAGAAGGGATATGTACAGATGGAGAAGGACTTTGCCAAAATTTAATAAAAGTAGAAACAATATCTCCTTCATTTGGAGGGCATAAAAGGTTGAACCCGGAGTTTATATATTTTTCATGCTCAGTTTTTTCCCGTAAAACAACTACAGGAGTACCAAGAATGGCTGCCTCCTCCTGCAGCCCCCCGGAGTCTGTTAAACAGACTCTGGCTCCCTGGACAAGAGAGATCATATCTTTATAACCCAAAGGCTGAACAATCTCCATCTTCTTCCCTTTTAATATAAGATTAAATTCATCCAGTTTCTTTGCCGTTCTGGGATGAACAGGGATAATTAACTTAGTCTTATTACCAATAATGTTCATTGCTTCAACAATTTTTTTTAAAATAGATTTTGAATCAACTGACTCCTGTCGATGAAAAGTTGCAACACAGTAGGTATCCGGAATTAGATTAAACCGTTCGTTAATATAATTATCCGGGAGCAGTTCAGCCATTCTATAACTGCTTTCAATAACTGTATTACCAGTAACAAAGATCCTGGAATCTGAAATTCCTTCTTTTAGAAGATTTTCCCTGTCTCTGGGATTTGCGGCAAATAGTAAATCACTTAGTTGATCAACAATCTTTCGATTAATTTCTTCTACCTGCTTTCTAAGACCGGATCTGGCACCAGCTTCGATATGAACAAGAGTAATATCGTCTCTTATATACTTAGCACTTGCTATTGCACCACCAAGAGTTGTATTTGTATCTCCCTGCAAAACAACAACATCTGGTTGATATTCTTCCAGACATTCTTCAAACCTTTCAATAATAGCAGCAATCTGTTTCCCTGAAGAAAGAGATCCAACTTGTAAATTCCTGTCCGGTTTTCTTAATTGAAGATCCTCAAAAATAATCTCATCCATGTTCCTGGAATAATGCTGACCTGAATGAATTAATATATGATCACATTGCTTATCAAACAAATCAATTAATGGTGCCATCTTTATTATTTCCGGACGCGTTCCTATGATTGTGAGAATTTTCAATATGTTACCAATCTTTGTTTTTCCAATATTTGAAGAGCTTGTATACCATCAGCATAAGATGCAAGAAACCCATAGTCACCTGTCTCCACCAGATTAAGAAATGCTTTTAATTCAAAAATAAGCGGTTCTCCACGTGAAACATTACAGGACTGTATCACATAACTGTTATTCTTTTTATAATGAGAATATGCATGTAATTCCTGGGTTATTAAATTTGCCTCATAATATGCTTTATCTGTCGCTACTTCAATTGTTCTTTTTTTAAATGGGGTTAACCAGTTGGTTGTTAAATTAACAACAACATCACCTTTAACTCTCATTGTAACAATAGCATTATCCTCATACTGATTACCGTTTTTATGGCTCTTATACACTCTTGATTCAAGAATTTCTGCACCATTCAGAAGAAAGCGAACAAGATCAATATCATGTACCGAAAGATCTACCAAAACTCCTACATCCTTTATTCTTGGAGGGAACGGGCCAACACGGGTAATTGAGATAGATAAAATTGTAGAGCTGCTAATTTCATTTCGTAATGCATCAACTACAGGATTAAAGCGTTCAACAAATCCCACAGCTCCGATAATATTTTTTGATACGGAAATTTCCTGAATACGTTTTCCTTCCTCTGCAGTAGAGGCAATAGGTTTTTCGATTAAAGTTGGAACTGATGAACCTAATAGTTTTTCTGCCATACTGCCATGAGTAATTGTAGGTGTGGCAAGTATAGCAAAATTGGGAATATTACGTGATAGATATTTATCTATATTATCTACTTTTAAATTAACAGGAATATCATCAGCGTAGGGATCATAAATATCAATATGTTTTATTTTGGATATTTTCTGTAAAACCCTAAAATGGTTCTTCCCCATATTTCCATAACCACATAACAGCACACGCATATTAGTTATCCTTCTTCCAATCTTTTATGGTATTTATTATTCTGTCCTGATCCTTTTCTGATAAAAATGGACTAAAAGGAAGGCTTACTACACATTCACTTAAATGTTCAGATACAGGAAAATCTTTACTGTTGTATCCTAATGAAAGATATACAGGCTGCCTGTAAAGTGGAACAGGATAATGTATTGCAACGGGGATATTATTGTCCGCCATCCAACTGGTAAAACTAGTCCGATCAGAAACAAGAATTGTATATTGGGCAAATACTGATCTGTTATCTGGCTTTATATAAGGAAGAGTAATATTATATAAGTCTGCAAGTCCTTCAAAATAACGCTGACTTACCTTTAACCGTGAATTAAGATCATCATCATAATATTTTAATTTCACCAACAAAACAGCAGCCTGAATACTGTCAAGGCGCCCATTAATTCCAATAGAATCATGAAGATAACGTCTGGATTGTCCATGATTGCGTAAAGTCTGTAATTTTTTATGAAGTCCTTCATCATCAACAAAAACGGCCCCTCCGTCCCCATATGCCCCCAGGGGTTTTGCAGGAAAAAAACTGGTACATCCGGCAATTCCAAAGCTTAATGATTTTTCACCCTCACTTACAGCTCCAAAACTTTGTGCTCCATCTTCTATTACAGGAATTCCATGTTCTTCTGCAATTAGAGCAATCTCTTTATGCTGATATATCTGCCCAAACAAACTTACAGGAATAATTGCTTTAGTGTTTGGGGAAATTGCAAATTTTAATTTCTGAGGATCCATAGTATAGGTTTCTGAAAGAACATCCACAAAGACAGGCACAGCACCAACAAAACTGACCACTTCGGCTGTAGCAAAAAAAGTAAATGCAGGAACAATTACTTCATCTCCAGGCCCTACTTCAAGAGCCAGCAACATCATTATTAATGAATCTGTACCACTGGAACAACTTAGACAATAATTCCTGCCAACGTAATTTGCCAGAGCTTCTTCCAACTCACTTACTTTTGGCCCCATAATGTATGAAGAGCTATCCAATACTTCTGTAATTTCATGTAAAATTTCTTTTTTATACTGCTGATATTGTCCCTGAAGATTAATAAAGGGAATTACCTGCTGTTTTGTGTTCATATTCAACCTACTTTATTTTTACAAATTATACATTTTGTATCTTTAGAATCCAGGGATACTTTGCTTCCACAAGCACAGACTCCGGCAATAGCTTTAGCCGGATTTCCAACTACAATAGTATTTGAAGGTACATTATGTGTTACAACACTTCCTGCTCCTATCATTGCAAATTCACCAATGGTAACTCCAGGAAGAATAACAGAATGTGCACCTATTGAAGCTCCGTATTTAACTATAGTGGGTATAATTTCCCAGTCTCCATCTGACTTGACCGTTCCATCAGGATTAATAGCTCTTGGCACTTTATCATTTGTAAAACATACATGGGGACCTATAAATACACCATCTTCTATACAAACACCATGATAGACAGATACATTATTCTGAATTTTACAATTTTTCCCTATCCTGACCTCAAAATCTATGTATACATTTTTACTAATTATTGAATTTTCACCTATAATTGCATGTTCCCGTATTTGAACATTATTCCAGATCATGACTCCATCTTTAAGAACTGCATCCGGTGACACTTCTGCAGATTTATGAATAAACACTATTTACACCTTCTATTACCATCTCTTTTGCTGCTGCCTCTTTGGCCAGTTTAAGTGCTGCATTATTATTTAGGGTTGCATTTTTTATCATTGAAGTATTGGCAAGATAGACACCTTCTATAGGAAGAGAGAATGAAGGAATCCGGTTACCATAATCCAGGGTATACAATGGTTGAACAAAGCGTTCCACACTTAAAGTGCTGGTAATAATGTCCTCTTTTTTAAGTTCAGGAAACACTTTCTGTAAAGCATTTATAAATTCCTGCTCTATCTTCTTTTCATCAAATTTGGAAAATTCGTCCTCTTCAACACTATACCTTGGAAGATATACCAAATGATTTCCACCTACCTGATCACATCCTATAACATTGGTTGATTCTATAATTCCGGTAAAAGGGAGTGTTTCGTCAAGAAGATTAATTACATAATAAGGAGATAAGGATTTCTTTAATAACAATCGCAGGCATATAACTCCAAGATATTTTTGACCTGTAAGAAATTTTTTATAATCACCTTCAGGGAGATCTCTACCAAGAAGATCAACAGCAATTGGAGAAGGTGTAGTTATTAATATCTGATCAAATATATATTTAGAGCTTACCGTATTTACAATATTTTTATTTGTATCTACGGATAAAACAGGCTCATTCTTTACTATTACAACACCTTTTTTAATTAACTCTTCTTCCCAAATTTGCAAAATTTGAGCATAACCACCTTCTACATGACCCATTTTTTCCTGCTTATCCGCAGAGTCACTCCTGGCTCCATACAATCGTTTGATTGTTGCCCAGATAAAGACAGCAGAAGTTTCTTCCTTTCCCTTTCCAAGCTTACTTCGCAGAAGAGGATCCCAAATTCTTTCATAGACTCTTCGTCCAAATACTTTTGTCATCCAGGTACGAACATACTGCTTTTCGAGTTTAGATCCATCCTTTATCATACTTATATATAAAATACCGAATACTAAACGGACTTTTTGAAATAGGGATAAAAAAGGAAAAGTAATAAAATCTAAAGCACCTGACAAACTTACAAGGCGATTATTACCAAAAAACCCGCTTTTTGCTGTTGTCCAAAAAAGCTTATCATCAAGTCCCAGTTCGGAAATTAACTGTAAGGTTTCAGAATCCCTGGACAGAAGTACATGATAGTATCTGTCCCAATGAAACTGCCCTATTGCATCCCAAGTACTCATACCACCAAGTGTGGGTTGTTTTTCAACAAGAGTAACAGAGAAATTGGAATTCTTTGCAAATTCCCACGCTGCTGCCATGCCAACTATTCCACCGCCAATGATTATGATATTCTGTTTTTTCATTTCTTAACCAACCAGTATTTTATAATTAAGCAGCCATTCATTTTTCAATAATATAATTATCTATCAATTCCTGTGATAAATACTTCGAAACCACATCGTGTCCCTCTTCTGTCCAATGCATATTCCATGGTTGGTAATATTGGGAAAAACTACTCTTTTTAAATGCTAAACGTAAATCAATATATGGTATATTAAGCTTTGAGCAAATATCAATAGCTAATCTTTGGGGTTGATTGGGGTTAAATCGATCAGTATTAGAGAAATTTAATGAATTGGGATAATATGGCAGCTGACTGGCATCATGTATTTGGATAGATGCTGGAACAAGTACTATCAATAAGTCAGCATCCAGAGAATCAGTTATTGCTTTAATCTTATTTAGTTGCTTATAAATAAGATCTGAGCTTTTTTCCATATAACTTAGATTTTCAATTTCAAATGCACTAAAATTTCCCAATTGGTAACCTTGGTGATTTGGTTTAGAAAATACAATTTCTTTCGCCCTTGCAATGATATTTTGTCGAATAAAGGATCTTAAGTTTATAAGTCTGGTTATAGAATAGAATCCATTCATCGGAGGATTTTCAAAACCTATATATTTTTGGTAACTACTATTTGATATATTCATATCAAAAAATTCATTAACAAAAAAACCAACTATTACTATATCCGGTTTATATATTGGTGCATATTTATGAATGACTGCTAAATATTGATTTGGTCCCCACCCTGTTATAGAAAAATTTAAAATTTCAGCTTGTACCTCATTATCTATTATATGTGTCTCAAGTAATCGGGGCCAGGCCTTGTATGTATCGACACCTTCTGCACTTTCAAATGCATCTCCGGTTATGAAAACACGATAAGTATTATTATCTTTTTCTTTTAAGTACAACGGACCAGGGAAACCTAGAGAATTTGCTTCCACCATATAATTATAACTAAGCCATTTCAACTGTGTCGTTTTGTTTGGAATTAGTTTATAGCCAAATAAATTGTCTTGTTCCAATGACGGCCTTTCGCCCCAACCAAGTATCTCCTGGGGATTAAAAACCATTAAACTTATCTCTGTCAACAGTAGTAAAGAGTAAAAACCAAATACCATTCCTGCAAAAACAAAAAACCATCCCCTAATTCCTATTTGTCCAAATAAGCTTTTTATAAGGGCTAGAAAAAGAATAAGGCTCTTTTCAATAATGACTGCGCCAATTATAGATACGAAAAGCGTTATACACAAAAGACCTATTATTTTACCAGTCATTAAGGGATCAAGATCTCTCTTTACCATAAAAAATATAACTGGATGATGGAAAAGAAAAATGGAATAGGAATTTTTTCCGAACCATCCAATAATATTTTTTTTATTATTCACAATTATTGAAAAAAATTGAAACAAAAGAATAAAGGAACCTACACCTGTAAATAACAGCGCTATTGACATACCTCCCAGTGAAAAAGAGGCAATATTTCCTATTATATATATAAAAATAGCAATAATTGAGACTTTCCAGCTACGAAGCCAATGATAGATCCTTTCCGGATTATCGAAAAGCATTTTTGCAAATACCATTCCAAATGCAATTTCAGGTAAACGCGTAATAAAAATACCACCCCGTGACCACCAATCCAGGTATGTACTAAAATAGAAAAGACCTGCAAATCGGATAATTAATGCAGGCACTGAAATTATTAAAAAGAATTTAATGTACGAATATTTTCTAAGAAAATAGAAAATAAATGGAAAGATAAAATATACTTGTAAAAGAAGACCAATGAACCACCATGCAGGAGAAAAATAATATAAAACATCAGGAATGAAGCGAGCACCAGCAAAACTGACCCAGGTACGCCAATTACCAGGTGAAAGGCCTCTATTGGAAAAAATGTATAAAAATATAAATAATCCATGATATAACCACCAAAGTGGTAGAATTCGAAATAATCTTCTTTTATAAAAATCAGATAAGGAAAAATTGATTCTTTTTAAATATGACCAGGTAAGAGTAAATCCAGCTACAATTAGAAATAATTGAACACCCTGATCACCTAACCACCCTATATATCTTAGAGTGTTAATTATAATACCTCGTAATCCGGATATTTGAAGTGGTGCCAGCTGGGCTATTCGTTCAGCTAAAGGAGGCCAGCCTAATCCAGGATTCCCAAAATTTGAACCAGCCATAAACCGTTCAATAAAATGAACAAGAAAAATCCAGAGAATTGCAAACCCTTTAATTGAATTTATGGCAGGTATTTCATTTAATTTTTTTTTTATAATATTTGCTTCCTTTTGCATATACTATACCTTTCTGAGCTTTTCACTATTTACATATATCAATAATTTCAAATGAGTCACCTGCGGAATTTATCTCTCTTTTGATTGATCTAAATTTTAATAAAAATTCAAGATGTTTCTGTATAGTCTTCATAGTTTTCATTTTAGAAAAACCAAATATTCGACTGTGAAGGGTTGTTGGGAATTCTTTAACCTTCCTGCCACTCAAATCCAATCTGACCAATAATTCAACAATCCCTCTAAAATCACCCCATTTATTTATTGAATCTGCAACCAGGCTTTTTCTATATACTCTAAAACAGGCAGTATAGGTAGAAAATTGATGGGTCAGGATATTTTTATAAATACCAGATAATCCTTTGGATAAAAATAAACGCCATTCAGGAACTCCAAGGACACTGCCATCTTTATGATAGGGTGATGCAGTTACCATCGCTGTATCCTTATCGAGAAGATTGATCATGGGAATAAGCTCTAATGGATCATAGCTGCAATCTGCATCAATAGAAGCAATTAACTCTGTTTTTGCAGATAAAATTCCAGTACGAATTGCTCCTGCTACACCCTGATTCTTTTTATGGTGAATAATAGTTACCTGTTTATTATCTCCAAATATTTTTTGAAGCTTATCTACTGTATCATCTGTACTTTTGTCATCAACAAAGATATATTTTATTAAAAGAGATTTTCCAAATCCTTGTTCCATAGATTTAAGATTATTCTGTAAATATGGAATAGTATCCGATTCATTATAGCAGGGAATTATTACAGTCAGCTCTTTTTCTTCCTGCAAATTACAATCACACTGTATTTTATCAGTAGACAATAAAATCTCTTTTCTGTCTTCCGGTTTATACTTTTCCTGTTTGATTTCTAAAAATTTGGAAACAGAAATAAAATCCCCACGAGAAAGGATCTGTTCCAGATGAGTGGTTACCTTTCCCAAATTCCGATAGAGACGCAAGCGGGTAATGGAATCAAAAGCACTTAGCTGGGGCTGTAGATCAGTCAGCTCCCATGGATGAAAATAGAGAATAAAGGGAATGTTCTTCCAGTTTTGCTGCCAGAATATGTTTTTTACAACCCATGGATACTGACGAAGAGCATTTCCGCCACTAACAGGAAGGTGAAGAGGGCCAAGGTTTATAGTCCGTAGAGGGAGTTCCCATAATCCCGATTTTTTATCCTGGTACAAATTTTGTCTATTTTGAGGAATCCTTTGAAATGAAACTAGTGGATAATGAAGACTGGAGTCATACAAATACCCTTCTTCTGCCAGGATTGACAAAAACTCCTCTTTATTTTTAAAAATAGATTTTTGAATTGCACGATAGCCAATTACAGCCTGGCCGGTTGCATCCTCAATTAGATATTTAGCTCTACGAATATCTGATATAAATTTATCCTGTGACACATCATTAAAAGAAAAATCAAAATATCCAATGCAAGCAATTTCATGACCATGTGCAGTAATCTTCCGAAGAAGCTTCGGATGTTTTTCTGCAATCCAACCACTTGTAAAAAATGTTGCACTTGCATTGTTATTTTTTAATACTTCCAGGGTTTTATCAATATCTTCTTCAACAAATCCTTCGAGCTTGGACCAGTGAGAACTCTGGATTACATGTCTAAATAACTTATGTTGAAAATACTCCTGTAGTTGTACTGTACAAATATGCTTATTATTCGGGTTCACAACTTAATTCCTTAGTAAAACAAGCTTTATAATAGTCATTCATATCAAGAATATTAAATCTTTGTTCAAGAAACCTAAGAACATGTCGAATAATATTGAGTTTTTCATCTGTTTTTAAGTCCATCCCAGGGAAAAATGCCAGGGATTTAACACTATCTCCACCCACAAAATCCAAAGGATGCAAAAGGAAACTTACAGGTATATTAAACAACTTGAGAGATAAGGCAGCTGTATGAAGGTAGGCATTCAATAATTTGACATCATAGCGGTATAGATAAACAAGATAACTAAGATGAATTGGTGAGCGGATGATTGGGAATGTTGTAACTGGTAATTCAGCTATTTTTGTATCTTTTGAAACTATAAGATAATGAGGTCTATTTCTGCGAAAACCTTCAGAAAATTTACCAAAAAGATATCTTCTCTTTTCCCGTTCCTCCAAACTTAGCTCTGCGGTTTTAAAATAATACCAGCGTGCCAAAGGGCCGATAAATGTGGGTAATGTTGATGCGTCATATTTATATCCATTGCCTATAAGAACTTTAAATAGTTCATTGCTGTAACTAAATCCTGGCCCACGGAAACCTATTGGTTTTTGACCCGTAATGGATTTTAGTAATGTATCTGTTTTATTAATTTCTTTGTTTATTTGGTCATAGCTATATTTATGAAGCCATGGTTCGTGGTTATAGGAATGGTTTGCTATTGACAAGCCAGCTTTTGTAATTTTTTCGACTTCTTTGGCATTTTCATCTTTTTCCAGATCTTTACCTACGAAGAAAAAAGTTATTGGAATATCCAGTTCTTTTACAATATCTAAAACTGTGGGTATTACCACATTGAAAAAAGAGGGATACTTGTCCCAGCCTTGATCTCCATGTGTTTTCATGTAGGACCATTGATTGTCCATGTCTATTGATAGTCCAAGAATGTGTTTCATATCTGTTTTTCCCAATAATGACCGAAAAATCATCTAAAAAAGTAAGCTACTTATGCCATTCTGATAAAAGTACTTTAAAACGGTATCCTGATGGGGACTTATTATCCGGTAATAGGTTGTATGTTTTAATTGGAACAGTGGAACCATATGGTATCCATACCGGTTTCTCATTTCCAGCTCCATTTTCCTCAATAGTTTCGATAATATGCGTCACACCTTTTTCACTCCAGTTAGCATTAATTATTCCAGTTCCCATACCCATATCCCCTAAATTCCTTGTAACAAAAGCATATCTTTTTGAACCAATGGACAAAGTATTGGAGACCCCCCCAGTAACAACAGATTCATTCCCAATAATCGAATTAATATCTGTTATTGTTGAATCCATAGTAAAAGTGGACTGAAATACATTTATTCCATTATAGATACTCCAAAATAATATTACTAAAATTATTAGACTTCTGGAAAATATTTGAAATATATTGGAATCAATTGTCCTTTTCCTTAATAGTTTTTCAGTGACTAAACCCAGGATAAACGCTAAAAGAAATAGTATGGCAGTTAAAATAAAAACCAGAATGCTTTTTCTCTCTATATTGAAATTATTCAATAAAAACAAAATTAGTTGTGGTCTTAATATATATATAATAAAGAATACCCCAGAAACAGCACTTATTCTTGAAAGATTATATTGGCGTTTGTTCAGATATTCTGTATTAAATATTCTAATTATAAGGATTATAGATATAGGAATAAACAAGTTTATCCAATACCTCGGTTGGGTGTGCATCCTGAATTGTAAAAAGAAAGATAATTGAACAAAAAGAACCCATAGGAGAGAGATTCTAAAAATATAATCTAATTCTTCATTATTATTAAATGGAGTATCGAATGCTTTTTTTTTCAATAATCCACCAAAAAAGATTAAGCTTAATAAAAATAGAATAGGAATAAATACTAAATTATATCCTGCTAATTTAATATCTCCAGTTTTAAAAGGATTTACCAAACCATAGAATAAAGGAGTTACCAGCCCACTGAACCCATTTTGCATGGTAATAAGATGATTTTCTCTGGTAAATTCAATAATAAACAGATCAATTTCTAATAGATAAAATGGAAGCATAGATACAATGACTAAAATTCCACCAATAATAACAGACAGTGATTCTACAGTTTTTTCACTAAACCGTTTTTTTTGGTTTGTGACCCATGGTGAAAAAACGGAGAATGCAATTATAATTGCAGCCGTAGGCTTTATAAAAACAGTAATAGCCGCAAAGACTCCGGAAAGGAACCTTAGAAACAAAATCCTCTTACTTTTTTGGAAAGAGGAAAAATACCAAGTGAGAGTAATTGCCAATAATTGGAAAGATTCAACAAATGCTGTCCTGGAATAAAAGAAAAGATAAGGATTAGAGGCAATAAGAAGAGCAGAGAGGATAGCAACTTTTTTGTTTTTAAATAATCTTAAAATAATTAAAATACAAACAATGGAAAGGGAAACTGCACTTAATAATCGTGAAGAATATAAAGTGTTTCCGAAAAGAGAGAAACTAAATCGTTCTGCAAATGTATAAATGGGACATAGGATATAAGCAGGATTATGTTCATCCAGAACCCAATTGTTAAAAAGATAATGGTTTCTGGCATTTTGAGTAAACCATCCTTCGTCTGAAATTACATCTCTATACACAATCGGATGTGGATCACTATTTAAACTTATAAATCTTATTAAAATATCACTTAAGAGCAGGAAAACCATTAGGCAAAGTAATATAAATATTAAATGAGAAAAAATACTATTACTCTTTGTTAATTCAACTGTATTAAACATATTAACCCATAATTAATCTTATTTATAACTCAATTGCACATAGAATATACAGAACGTCTAATCATTCATATAAAGAATTTGTGGATTTGTACTTAATTGAAAAAAATAAAGAGAATCCGGTTTTAAGATTGTTGTAACCTGATAGAAAACAAATGGGGTTCTTACAGATTATAATATCCTTCGGAAAGCAAAAGTTATAAGATTTATTATAGAAAATCCTAAGGAAAATATTTCAAAAACCATTGTGTAACATGATTACAAACAGCTTCCTTTGCTCCACCAGCTAATAATGCATGTGTAGTTTTAGGAATTTCAATCCAGGTAAACTTCTCTCCAGGATTATCGCAACCTGATGAAAGTCCATAGGATCTATAATATGTACGACGAATTGCTGCACCCATAGAAAGCACAAGTGTAGGAATCGAACGGGTACGAGCCTTTTTCCAGGCATCAAGAAGCTTATAATTCGTTTCAGCAGGTAAATCAACTCTTCTGAGTAGTCTACGAATAATACGTTTTATTGTAATAATTATAATACTATTCCAAAATTTAAAATCAATATTACCCGATAAAAGATTCTTCCATGACTGTGCAGACAATAAGCGATGAATAAGAAGTCGCCTTCTAGTTAGATAACTGCGAACAGATAATTCTTTTTCTTTTTTTGATTTAGAAGATGGTGTATCTATTTGAGTTAGTCCAATTTCCGGCTCAAGCAAGAACAATCCCTTAAGATTTATATCTTTGAAAAGAACCGAATAAAGGGCAGTAACTGCTCCACCACAGAATCCACCAATAACTAATCCGTTAAATGGATAATCTTCTTGTAGTTTTAAACATAAGGAATGAATATAAGTTTCATGGCTCCCTAATTGGATTTCTCTATATAGAACTTCCAGATGTACAGGAAGTTCCCCAGGAGAATCTCCAAGCCCAGGCATATCAAAACGAAAAACAAGATATCCTAAATCAGCAATTCGATCTGCAATTACGGCCCCCAAATCACCAACCCATGACCTTGGCTGTTGACCAAAACTTAGCAAAAGTAAACCTGGCCGTGAACGAGGGACAGGTTTATTACCTGTCGATTCATGTAAAGTACCGAATAGACGTGCATCTGCAACTGAAACTTGTAAAGCTTTTCTCATATCAGTTTGTCCTTATCTGTAAAAGACTATTCTCAAGCCAGGAAATTACATCATGAAAAGTAGAACTTAAGTCCGGATTTATAAGTCTCAACGGGCGCCCACTCCCTGGTTGGCGTAAAGGATTTGGACCAACTCCCCCGAACATATGAGAACTATAAGTATCCAATTGACTTACAATCCTGAGTCTTAATTCTTTACTATCGGACATTTCGGTAATTGTTGGATCAGAAAGTAAAAATTTATCAGCATCATCCCAAAGTTTTTTTGTCCAAAGAAATCCCTCTACTTCAACAGATAATCCATCTTCAATTTCAGAAATATACTCATCCCGGGTCTTTTTTTGTAAAGGATGCAAAACGAAATCATTAGCAAGTCTTAATCTTAGTTGTTTATATAACATATCACGGCCGGATTTAGGTGGATGCCACATAATGAGAAGGTTGCCCATATTATCATTAAAAATTTGATCTGCAATGAGTGCACCCATACCAAGCCCATGAAGAACAACTGGAACATTCGGTGTAACTTGATTAATATACCTCAGGCATTCTATGGAATCCTCTTTCCAGGAAATAAAGCTGAAATCTTCAAATCGGCCACTACTCTCACCACACCCACGATAATCAAAGCGTAGAACATCATATCCATTTTCGGCAAGAGACCTAGCCCACCTAACCCATGGAATATAACGATGCGGCCGCTCAGACACAAATGGTCCTAATAAAAGGACACAAGCTTTCGGAGGTTTTACTGTTCGATGTCGGACATAGTATAACTGCTCTCCATATACATCTAGATAGTCAGCAAATTCAAGTTTTTCACATTCAGATAATTTATGACTTCTATTTAGATTTACATCTTCCTGCATATTTTATACCGCCTTTCAAATATATTAAAATTTTAGTTAATAGTAAAACTTATAACATAGTAAAATCAGAACATTGAGACCAATGATTAATATTACAAGCAATACAGCGATATTAAAATATCTGGATTCATTATAATTAAGCTATACTTTATTTTATAATAAAAAATTGGAATATTCTTTATGAAGTGTAAGAGTGCTTATCGTATATGATTTGATGCATTAGGATACATATATACCATTAAATGTAAAATTAGATCTATAATAGTAACTGCTCAGGTTTTACATTGAGTATAATCATTCAACAATTTTTTCTATCAGAAGAATTCACAAACTCCAAAGGCCTAGAAATTGTTTTTCTATTATAATGTATAAATATTTTTATTTTATAAAAATACACTTAAATTACAATAATCTAAATCAATTTTGAATATGAATATTACTTGGTTTAGTAGTAAATAGAGCTCTACTAGTTAAGCTGTAGGGAAAAGTTAGAGGATCTTTACCAAAAGAAGATCTAACATAGTTGATTATAGGAATTGCTGAATATCTGCTATCCCAGAAGCCCTTACGTTGATTATGCAGTACTGTATAAAATGAATCCAGAGTTGTTGATTCATTTATAGATCCCAAATATGCTGTAATAGTATAATCTCTTGATGGAGTAGTAGTACCTGCAACAGACCCTGCATCACCAACTGTACTTTGCCATAACGCAAGGGTTATATCAGATCCCCCATAATTAAACCAACGATCCTGACTTTCACTGGAATAAAAAAAGTTATCAGATGATGTTATCTCGCTACCAATTGGAGTTGAAACAATTAATCCATACCCAGCATCTCCTTCATGAATCCTGTTTTCGATGAAACTGATATTCTCCATATATGGTGGAATATTATCAAACATAATTCTTCCATCCCAATTATAAACAATATTATTTCTTATAGTAACGTTTTTAACACTCATTTGTTCACCATTTCTTTCGTTTGAATTCAAGAAAATGGAAATACTGCTTATAGGATTCGGATTATGAGCAAGTATATTATCTTCCACAAGAGAGCTCCCTACATTACACATTCGGATACCCCAATTTGTTCTTGAACGTGATTTGGGATCATCCGGAGTCAGAATAACATTGCTTTGAATTGTACTAACAATCCCCTGCTTATAAGTTTCATCTCTTGATGATTCAATTCCAATGGGATTCTGAAATGAGAGATTTGCATATATCAAACCTCCACCACCTGGTTGATAACCTTTACTGGAAGATCTTGTTGATATATTATATCTCATTACTGTGTTATCATTTTTCACACTTAAATAAGTATTATGATTATGGATAGTTGCTCCTCCACCATCCATCGGATTTGAAGCCCACCCATTGTGGTCAAAAATATTTTCCTCTAATAATAAATTATCGGTAAACTCGGCAAAAATACCCTGGCAATGTGAACTATTTGCAATATCCGGATGTCTTTCAGCAACAATGGATCTTCTTATTACAGCATTAACAAGGTTCTCCCCAAAACCTTGTAATACAATTCCTGAATCAAGCCCCTTAAGTATGGAGCAGTCTTCAATCAACATATTAGTCCCACCAATTGATCTCCCAAAAGAAGTAAATTCAATACTTACATAAATATTATTATCATAGACATCTTGGGGATCATTAACCCCATAATATGTACGATGGACCCCAATTTTAGGACGACTTATTGATAATGAACCATAAGCTCCCAGTATCATTCTCTCATCATTTGACCTTCCTGATTTATTCCAGAGAGGAAGATTCTCTGTCCAAACATCTCCACGTTTTAGTAGCATAATATCAGGATAACCATTTCGAAGTCTGGCATAAGCAGCTTCAAGGGTAGCATAAGGCGAAACATATCCAACAGGATTAAAAGGGTCGTTACCTATGGCAGCATTGCCGGGACTGTAGTCAATGGCTGTATTGTCATTCCCGGAAGTACTTACATATATAATACGACTATCATTATATCTTGAGGAATCCTGAAACATCCCTTGCAGATCAGTCCAGCCATCATCTGTCATGGGAAGTCCTGTATAATCATGCAAAACAGCATAGATATTACCCACACAGGCCAAGGAGATTAACGTAATCGCTATCAGTAAAAATTTTATTAATTTCATGTTTCCCTCACAAAAATGGTATATAAAACAATTCAAATACCTGATTGTTGTAATATGAATATATCACAATCATGCTAAAAAACAATTTCATATGTAACTAATTAGAAACCATTTTCAATGGATATTTAAAATAGTGAATCAAAATTATCGAAATATTATTGTAAGTTGCTTAATATATCAATAAGGATGCCAACAATATAGCTTTTTGATCTAGTTGATTTCTGGAAGAGCATGACTAAAAGTATTCCAACATTTCTGGAAAGTTTTTAAGTATACGTCTTCTGGAAAACACTCCAGATGCTGATGTAAACGTCCAAAAGATGCCAGGAGATGACCGGAAAGATCCTTCAAATTACATTGCAGCGCTTTACTGTGCTTTATTAGCTCCATCCTAAGCTGGACATCTGACAGTCTAAGACCATATGAAAGACGAATCAGATCATAAATTCCATACCCATATTGATTTGCACCACCCCAATCAATAATCACATATGTGTATCGGGATTTTATTTTGCTGATATTTAGTGGATTGAGCATTATATTACCAAGCCATAAATCATTATGATCAATTGAATATCTGGGTCGCCAATAATTTAACTCCAAACGATCAATTGATTTCTCTATAGCAGAAGATATTTCACTATTACAAAATTTCTGTTTTTGTAGATGATCAAGCACTCCCCTGAATGAGTTGCTGGTCTCCTTTGTATATCCATATGTATCCGCTGCAATTGCAGTGGAATTCAATAACCATTGCAAAAGGGAATTAGAGAGAGATAAACGCTGATAAACACGTATAAGTTTCCTGTTTGAAAATTCCCGATACCACGGTAGTATCACATAACTACGATTCCCTGCATAACCATTACTAATGGGTTCGATGATAGCCCTACCTAAATCAACACCAACTACTTTACGAATTGACTCTGCAGTCTTAACTCCACGCATAATTAAATCAGGTGCAGATGTTCGAGAGAAAACAATTACAGCCTTAGGTTGACCTCTCTTTGTTGACAATAAAAACTTAGTGGTTGAATCAGCCTCCGCCTTTAGAATTCCTAAAGTATTTAAATTTACATCCTGTCCTATCTTTTCTTCATACTCAGCTAATTTATCAGAAAGTAGTATTGAAACCTCATTCACGGTAATATGTTCATTGTTATTATTCATATTTCGTTTAAATTCCTATATAATATTGAATGATCTCATTTTATTATTCACTCCGTTGCTTTTCAGAATTTCAAAGGATTACTTTATATAGGAATCACTCTTGTATTTTTGTTGCCCAATAAATTGAGCCCATTTCCCAATTAATGTGAAAAATCCATAAAATAGTGCAGTCTGAAAATTCTGGGCACGGAGCCTTACTCCCCAGCCTATTCGTACTGCCTGTATGATCCAAACAGCAATTCCTGATAATAATCCAATAACCACACCAAAACGTATATTCAAAATACTATAAATAAATGCCAAAAGGAGTGTACCGATTACCCAGCTAATAGTCCAAACATGAATACTGTGGACCATATGATAATATGGAATCTCTTTTTTTGGGATTTTGCCAGAAAGGCGTGTTACGACATCGAGACTTCCATATCCACTACGAAGCATTCTCTTCCACCATTGTTGAAAGGTCAGAATATCTGCATCATGCTTGGCCATCTCTTCATCAATACGCATAATTTTCTTTCCATTTTGCCTTATACGTAAACACAACTCGGGTTCCTCTCCGGCAATCAGGGTTGAATTGAATCCTCCTACAGTAAGAAAATCATCAACACAAAAAAGTCCAATGCCACCGAGGGCTTTAACTTCCCCCTTTGGAGTATTCCATTCAATTGCACATAGACGATTGTAAATTGAGTT
>DAOWEB010000135.1 GCA_030638735.1 Spirochaetaceae bacterium | reverse complement strand
TGAGAAAGGGAAAGAGACTGTCAGGGGGGAGTAAGGGTTTATATTTGGTCAATTTTAGTTATAGAGTATAATCGGTGTAATGAGTTGAAGGGGGGGATGAATTCACAGGACTGCAGAAATAGAACTTCTTTATCTATTTTAACGCTTCCAGGTATTCCACCAGCCTATGAATTGTGCAGTTTTGTTTTGAATAGTATCTTCCAGCTGATTTAGCTTTGGTTTCCAGCTCCTTTGAGTTTGTTACTGCTTTTATTCTTTTTGCTTTTCCCAGTTTTCTGTAGGATATACATTGTCTGATTGATAAATCAGTTTTCTCATAACCGGGCAGTCTCCCTGTTTTTCTCAGTTCGGCTATATATCCTTCACGATTTAAAGGGCTGTCAATAGAAACTCTCTTGAAATGTAAAAGGAGCCAAAGCTCAAAAGATTCTATAGAGAAAGCAGTTCGAATATTTTCTTTATCTGCCAGAATTAATCCTTTCCGAAAATTCTGTTTAAAATCATCGTTATCAAATACACACCAAACAGTATTATATTGCTGACCGGAGTTTTGTTCTGCTGACTCTCTCATTTTCATTGCCTTATTTACCAACTGCTTTGGGTCAAGTGAATGAGATTCAATAAACACATTAATTAACCATTCCCGATCTGACTGTACTACAGGAAATGATTTAAAGTAGATCTCCTCGGTTTTTCCCTGGCATAATATGAGTATTCGATTTTTCTACTTCGATTACGGCTGTTACTACGATTCATTTGTCAGTCTCAAAGAGGTATTCGTTTAAAAAGTTTATATCACCTATGCTTGGGACTGCCCCATATTGACCGGCTAAATATCGCTTTCCAAAGGTATGGACACTCCTTTCTTCCTGGAAATCAGCCAGGGAGTAAAGCTCACTGGCCATTTCTTTGTTCTTCTGTACAAACCAAACCTGATCTTTTCTAATATTCGGATGATTAAGTAAAGAATGTTCATGTGTTATTGCGATGAGCTGTGCATTATTCAGATTTATAGATGGATCATTAAAAAGATCGAACAGCAACCGGGTTAAATGGGGATGTAATTGAGTGTCTATCTCATCAATTAAAAGAACTCCCCCTTTTTTAAGAGTTGTAAGGATAACTCCGAGCAGATTAAATATTTTTAAGGTTCCACGGGATTCCATTCGCTGCATGGGAAAATACTTTAATTTTTTCTCTTTATTACTATTTAAAACTGTATGTGCCGTGAGTACCTGTTCTTTATCTGTAAATGGATCGTTTTTATCCAGTTTAAAATCTTCAATTCCTGTATCTGCTTTTCTTAACAAATAAAGGTATGCTTTTTTAATTGCCTGATCTTCAATTATAGATTCAGGAATAAGGGCGTTTTTACTTAGAAAAAGAGCACTGGCGGAAATATTTATACTTAAAAATCTATGGTTAATATCCTGTATCAATGGATTATTTAAAGAGTCCAATAGGGAAAAAAGCAGGGAGTTTTCCCTTAATAAAGATTGTTTATCGATAGTCGTAATTACACCGCTTCCGGGTAAAGCATTGCCATGAGACAATTCCTGTCCTTCTCTGATATATACTGGAATTTCCCGACTTTTAGGAGTCATGGATTTCCTGTACAACCACTCTTTTGTTACTTTGTTATTCATAATTTCAAAACCCAACCGGTAAACAGCTCTGTCTTCACTGTCCAATAGAAATTTTAGTTCAAAATAGGTTGGTTTTTTGAGCATTGTATTATCCAGTGCAAAGTTCTCTACAAGATTGGCAATGCTTTTTTCTTCCTTAAATGATAATTTTAAAAGATTAAGCATGGTGTAGTATGCCAGGGCAAAATTAGATTTTCCTCCTGCGTTCGGGCCGTAGATTACACTTGTTCTAAGGATAGAAAGTTTATCGATCTTGTAAATATTTTCTTTAAGGGATTTTAACCGGGTATCAGCCAAGGCAGAAAATGTACATATCTCTTTAAAAGACCGGAAATTGCCTACTGAGAACTCTAGAATCATAACAACACCTTTTAACGCTAATTTGTGCAAATAAATTGCATAATTATAGTATAAGTTAACTTTTGGGTTAATTCAAATAGTTTTTGTGTAAATTTATTTTCCTGAGCCCGTAGATTTCCAGATTCTTTGATATATTTGTAATTTATTACTTATAATTTTTTCAAAAGTGCTTAACATTTGTTGTTGCGCTATGCAATCCTAACAAGTACTTAACATCGACTATTGATGTGTTATACTGAGCATAGGGTTTTCCTTTAAGTCAAATAAAGAAAGTATGGTACCTTTGATAATTATTTTTTGTTAAATGAATGGTTCGATGAAATTAAAAATTACAATAAGGAGAAAATATTTTTGAATCAAGCTACTAATGCCAATTATTTTTCTATAGATATTTTATGAAAGATCTTCCCGTAGGTCTTTATGATCTACTTCATACGTCAGCTTTACATAAACGGCTTGAACACCTTGGATTGTTGGATAGGGCAGTATGGTCAGCTATAGATCCAGCCGAATTCCCTCATCGAATGGCTATACCGTTGGCTAGGGAGATTGCCTCTTTTATTGGTGAAGCAATTTCTGGAAAGAAGGGTGATATACTAGATAAAACGCTGAATGATTTTTTTAAATCACCTGAAGTTTTGGTTTCAATTTTAAACCAATTCAGACCCTTATCCACAGAAAGGCTTCAGCAGATAAATCCTAATCCGCCACTTATTGCTCCTGAAGTATATCCTGATACTCCTTTAGCAGTTTCAGCTTTGCTAACAGGTTCTTCCCGTAATCCATCCTTGCGTACGCAACTTATTAAAGAACTTGCAACTAGTGATCGTGCCGATTGGTTAGTATCTTTTATTAAGTTTGCTGGTATCTTACCTTTACTTTCAACCCTTCGTAAATTTACCGAGACACCAACAGCTGATGGAGGACCTCGTCTGCGAATTGCTACAACTTCGTATTTAGGGGCTACAGACATCAAAGCAATCAAAACACTTCTTGAGTTACCCAATACTGAAATTCGAATCTCATATGATACTAAACGTACTCGTTTGCATGCAAAAGCTTATATATTCCACCGTGCTACTGATTTTGGTTCAGCATATATTGGATCAGCAAATATTTCCAAAGCTGCTCATGATGAAGGATTAGAATGGACTGTAAAAATTAGCCAATATGAAACTGACCATCTATGGCAACATTCTATAGCTACATTTGAATCTCATTGGGAAGATAGCTCTGAATTCACTCCTTGTCATATAGAAGATTTATCAACGTTGGAGCAGGCTCTTTCTCAGGAGCGTGGTAGTTTAAAAACTGATAACTCCATCTCTTTTTTTGATATACGTCCTTATGGTTATCAACAAGCTATTCTTGAAGATATTGCTGCAGAACGGGAGGCAGGGAAACGTAAACATTTGATAATTGCAGCAACAGGTACAGGCAAAACCATGATAGCTGCTTTCGATTATAAGAATTTTGATAGTAGTGAGTTTAAGCGTCCACGTATGCTTTTTATCGCCCATCGTGAAGAAATACTTAAGCAAGCTCGTGCTGCATTCCGTCAAGT
>DAOWEB010000236.1 GCA_030638735.1 Spirochaetaceae bacterium | reverse complement strand
AGTAAATAAATAATGATAATTTATGTTTATATCAATTTGTTGCAATGATAATTAGAATAAATCAAATAAATAGTAGGAAAATTTCGTAGAGACGCAAAAATTTACGTCTCTACAATAAATCATTTTCTAAATGTATGGAAACAAACAGATATTCAAAATGTTAGGGATTGGATGGGCGCGCAGCGGTCGATATTTGTTGTAAGGGCGCCCCTGTGTGGGCGTCCATATAACAAATACCGACGAAACCCCAGGAAAGCCCGGCCATGTGTAGGGGCGGATTCCATATCCGCCCATATACATGGCAACACCCAGTTAGATAGGAATGTTTTAATCCAGTAGTAGAGACGTAGCATGCTACGTCTGTACCCAGCAAAATAAAATGTGATAGAGTAAATACAATGACAGGAGAAATTTATGAATAAAAATAACAATAAAAATATATTAAAAAGAAAAATTGAGGTTGCATCGGGTAAAAAAAGATGTGAGTTGGTTTTTAGAAATGCAAAAATTGTGGATGTATTATCCCATGAGATAATAGAGGGCAGTATTGGAGTCGATAAAGGAAGGGTTGTAGGTATTGGCCCATATGAAGGAGATAAGGAAATAGATGTAAAGGGTAAGTATCTAATGCCTGGTTTAATAGACAGTCATGTTCATATTGAATCATCTCTTGCTCCTGCGGGTGCTTTTGCAAGGGCTGTTATTCCTCATGGGACAACAACTGTTATTGCAGATCCCCATGAAATTGCAAATGTTAAGGGTGTTGAAGGGATTCAGTTTATGATCAGGTCAGCAAAAAAAGTACCGATGAATGTTTATTTTATGATTCCTTCCTGTGTTCCTGCTACCTCTTTTGAACATTCCGGAGCTGTTCTGGATGCAGCCGCTATAGATGCTCTTATGGATGAAGAAAATGTGCTTGGTCTTGGTGAACTTATGGATTATCCCTCTGTAATATCTGCTAATACTGATGTTTTAGGTAAAATACTTACAGCAAGCAGCCGTAACAAATTAATAGACGGCCATGGGCCTATGATAGAAGGTAAAGCTCTTAATGCTTATGCCGCTGCAGGTGTCAGAACTGATCATGAGAGTTCTACTGTTGATGAAATGATAGAAAGATTAAGAGCAGGTATGTATATTCTTATGAGAGAAGGTAGTGCGGCTCATGATCTTAAAGCTCTTCTTGGAGGGGTTACAGAGGGTAATTCCCGAAGGTGTATGTTTTGTACAGATGACAGGCAGCCTGAAGATATTCTTAAAAGTGGGCACATTGATAATCATCTTCGTATTTCTGTTGAAATGGGAATTGATCCTATAACTGCTGTTCAAATGGCAACTATAAATGCAGCCCAGTGTTACAGGCTTAATAGTATAGGTGCTGTTGCTACAGGTTATGAAGCAAATTTTGTTATTGTTGATAATTTAAAAAATTTTAATGTTAAGGATGTTTATTATAAGGGAGAACTGGTAGCCAGAGATGGGAAAGCAGTTTTTATAACAGAAAAAGAAGATATACAGGCTGTTTCGGGTAAGCTCAATGTAAAACCATTTGGTATTGAAAAATTTATACTTAAATTGGAAAGTGATATTGCCAGGGTTATGAGATTAAAGGCCCACTCTCTTTTGACTGAAAAGGTTCAGAGAAAAATATTTCGGGATAAAGATGGAAATTTTGATCAGCATTCAGAACTGGATATACTCAAACTGGCAGTTATTGAACGGCATAATGCAACTGGAAATATTGGCCTTGGGCTTGTGGAGAATTTTAAACTGCAGAATGGTGCCATAGCAACAACAATTGCTCATGATTCTCATAATATTATTGTGATTGGTGATAATGATGAGGATATGTATTCCTGTGTAAATGAACTTATTAAAATTGGTGGTGGTATAACAATGTGCAGCAGGGGTAAAATACTTGGCACTCTTGCTTTGCCTATTGCTGGTCTTATGTCAGATAAGCCTTTGCCAGAAATAAATAACAAACTCAAAGAAATGAATAAGACTGCATATGATGTTTTAAAAGTAAATAAGACTCTGGATCCTTTTATGACCCTTGCTTTTCTGGCTCTGCCTGTTATACCAGAGTTAAAATTGACCGATGTAGGACTTTTTGATGTTGTAGAGTTTGAGTTCACTGATATATCGGTGTGATATTTGTTGATTATCCTAAAGGTGTAAAATATCATGTTGAGGTGTAGTTTTTGTTGTAGAGACGTTGCCTGGTCGTGCGCTTCGCTTACTGCTCGGCTATGCGACCTATGCATGCAACGTCTGTACTATAAAACATCAGTTTTGTATCTACCTAGGTTTCTATTTCAATCCGCTCAGCTCTGTTGGTTGTTGTTCCTATCACAGATGCAGTATGCCCGGTCTCTTCAAGTTTCTTTAAGATCTCAGCACTGAACTCATCCGGTACAGCTATCAGCAGTCCCCCGGAAGTTTGAGGGTCGAACAGGGTGTAGAGAATATTTTTTGGAATTTTATCAGAATTATCTATAAAACTCATTCTATATCTTTTATTTCTACCGGTTCCTGCAGGGATATACTTTTCTGTTATGTATTCCATTGTGTCAGGAAACAGATTGATTGCCGGAAAGTTAATTTTAAGACCGGCATTTGTCCCTGACATCATCTCACAGGCATGCCCCAGCAGTCCGAATCCTGTCACATCTGTACAAGCGGATACAGGATAATTTTGAATAATTTCTGCAGCTTGTTTATTTAATTTGGTCATTGAGGCTTCGGCAGCTTTAATAGACTTTTCAGAAGCTTTTCCTGCTCTCATTGCCGTATTTATAGTTCCAGTTCCCAGGGGTTTTGTAAGTATCAGAGTTTCATTAGGTTTTAGTGTATTATTTCTAAGAACCTTGTCGGGATGGATTATACCTGTAATGGCATAACCGAATTTTAGTTCAGGATCATCCAGGCTGTGTCCACCAACAAGAGCTGCTCCGGCTTCAATTAGTTTGTTTAGCCCCCCATCCATAATCTTCTTCAGATGCTCCATATCAAGGGTATCTTTTGGAAAGCCTACGATACTTAGTGCTGTAATTGGTTTGCCTCCCATAGCATATACGTCGGATAAGGCATTTGCTGCTGCAATCTGACCAAATGTATAGGGATCATTTACAATTGGTGGGAAGAAATCTGTTGTTTGTATAAGTGCAATATCATCAGAGACTTTATATATGCCGGCGTCTTCACTTGTTGTAAAATCAGCTATTAAATTAGGATAATCCGGTTGTTTTAAACCACAGAGTGCTTTATCCAATGTTCCCGGTCCCAGTTTTGCTCCGCATCCGGCAAATTTAGTATATTTTGTAAGTTCTACCTGCTTGATATCTTCCATAGTCCCTTCTTTTCAGTTTTTACTTAGTTTTACTCTGTTATTCTTTTAGGCAGGGATAAAGCAAGAACAGCTTCCAGTGTTCCTCCTCCAACAGCTCTTGCCTTATCTGAAATAGTAAAACAGTTTTCTACACTTCCTCTTGTATCCACATCGCCAATTTTGAAGCCTTCAACGGCCACCACCATGCCATCATGGATTATTCCTCTTAGGACACCATCCAGCTGGGATTTTACTTCACTGTCTCCAATCATGGCCAGAATATCTCCTTTTTTTACCATATCACCAATTTTTTTCTTTACATCAACTCGTCCCGGGGCTGTGGATCTTACTACTCTTTTACCTGCCTCACCGCCAATTACTCCTGGAACACCTGTATTAGGTTCCGGTTTTCCTTTTAATATGACAGTTCCAAGACTATGACCTCTGTTTGTTTCGATTACCGCATCTACATCCACTCCTGCTTCAAACCCGGGTCCCAGGCCAATTACAATAGGGGCCATATTTCTGGTTGTTCCAAGATTCACTTTTGCAAGAATTCCATCAACAACAGCAATAGGATTCAATATGGAAATGTACTTTCCTTTGGGGTCGTCTATAACCGGGATAGCTCGTTCTGCAAGAATTTCATTAATTTCTTTTTCATTACTTGCTTTAATTGCAGTTACTCCGTCTATTGTTATTGATCCATCATATATTGCCTGGGAAAAAGAGACTTTGCTTCTTATAACTGTAGGTTCTGTTATTTCCAATACAACAATTTTGTACCCTGCATTGTAAAGTCTGGCAATAGAACCGGAAGCAATATCTCCTCCACCACGGACAATAATAAGATTGTCATACTTCTGTTTAATAGATCTCCCTGTTGATCTTGTCTGTATCATACGAATTTCAGAAAGTATGCTGAAAGCGATTTCTTCAGGAGTCTCTGCTTTTAGATCAAGTCCTATTGGAGCATATACAGAGGCCAGTTTTGACTCGTCAAAATTGTCATCCTTCATGTGATTCATAATAAGGGAAATTTTTCGTCTACTGCTTAATATTCCCATATATGCAGCATCTGAATTAATAACAGATCTTAAAGCTGCTTCATCAACACTTCCTGTACATATAACAATATATGTGTTTTTATCTATTGTAGCCATTTCAGCTGCTTTTGTAATATTTTTATGGTAGAACAACTGTCTGGCCATAGGAAAACGATCTTCAGAAATAAATTCTTTTCTGTTTTCAACTACTGTTATGCTGTAATCAAGGGTTTCTGCAAGCCGGGCAATTTGCAGGGCAACGTGTCCTCCTCCAATAATAAGCAGTTCCGGATGGGGAATAATTACCTCTATAAAAACTTCAAGGTCTCCACCGCAGGTCATAGCTATGCTTGCCTTACTTGTTCCACTATCCAGGGTGTATCCAACCATTTTTGACTGGCCTGTTTTTAGGCAGGAAACTGATTCTTTAATAATATAGGATTCTGCAAGGCCTCCGCCTATTGTTCCTATAATAGTATTTTCATTTATAACTATCATTTTTGCATTACTTCTGGGGGTCGATCCCTTTGAAGAAACTATTGTTGCAACTGCGAAGGGTTTGTTTTTTTCTCTTAATTCTGCTGCTGCCTGAAAAAGTTCCATTATTCAGCTCCTTGAATTGAGTTCTATAACTGCCATAACAGGGTCGTTTCCAGTCATTGAAGTAATAAGAATCCTTTCGATATTTAAGGATTCTGATATGTTTTCGGCAATTTTTTTTGCCTCCAATATACGATATGCTGTATCACTTTTATTGAATATAACAATTTTTCTGCTTTTAGGGGAAGTGTCTTTGAAGAGACCTGATGGAGAATTAAGCAGATTATTTATTATTTGTGTTTCTATAATATCATCTATTGAACTATTTGTAATTTTTGTAAATAATTCCGGTCGATGAACATTATTCTCATTTATTTTTGTACCTAAACAGTCCATTCCTATTACACCGGCTACTATGTCTGCCGCTGTAGGAATTACCGGTTCATATTCTTCAGGTGCTTTAATTGGTTTTCCTCTGGCCCCATCTGCTTCTACTAAAATTATATCAAATATGCCTGATTTTTGGATATGTGTTAGTTCTTCAGGGGCAAAGCCTTTTATTTTTTTCCCATTGGCAATTATTTTTTTACCAGCTACAGTAATGTTTCCTTTGGCAGGTGAGAAATTTTTCATAATTAAATCTACTTTTCCAATAAACAGATTATGATATGGTCTTTTCTTCTCTTTGGGATGAAATATCATTGTCGTTGTGGTCACTAGTACTTTTTTTTGTTTTTCTGCCAGTTCGAGTGCGAGGCGATATATTGTTGTAGATTTTCCTCCACCACCGACAAATGCAATAGTTAGTTGTTTTGAGGTTTGCATGCTAAATGCTTTTATAAGATTCAAATAAGTCTCCTCCATGGGATTTTAACATATTGTTACAGAAAACAACATTGGATTGACGAAAGCAAACTAATTTAGTAAGTTATTACCTTAATAATTTTACCAGGCTGGTCGCAAACTTCGTTTGCTGCTCGCCAATGCAACCTTAGGAGAGATAATGCAATATCCAACTTTTTTTGATGATGTAGAAAAAATAGTTTTACAAGACAATTTGTCTGATTTTCTGGGTACATTTGAGGATGGTATTATAGAATTTACATATACAGAGATTGTAAAAAGTGCAGGTCATAGTTGTCCTACCATAGCCGGTGCATACATAATGACTTTAAAAGGCTTAAAAGCTTTGTATGGAAGTGAGATTCCTCAAAGAGGTGGAATTAAGGTTGAATTTGCTGATGATCCCAATGAAGGTGTAGCTGGTGTAATTGCCAATACAATTTCAAATATTACCGGAGCTACCGAAACTTCAGGGTTTAAAGGGATAGGTGGTAATTTTGTAAGACACTCATTAATGACGTTTGAAGCAGATGTCAATTCGAGTGTTCGTTTTATAAGAACTGATACTGGAGCTTTTGTGGATGTTTATTACCATCCGGATTTTATTCCCGGAGATCCTCTTATACAGGAGTTGATGCCTAAAGTTCTTTATAACAGTGCAAGTGCTGATGAAAAAAAACAGTTTGGTATGCTATGGCAAAACAGGGTTAGAGAAATAGTAACACATATTGATGATGTTATTACTGTAAGTACTTAAAAATGTTATAATGGTATAATTATGAAAGAATATACACTGATATCATCTAATAATGATCTTATAGAATATAGAAGACATTTGGAAAAAAATAATATTGAAATAGTAGCAATGGATTTTGAAGGAGAATTTAACCTTCATGTCTATGGTGAAAAACTCTGTCTTATCCAGATATTTGACGGTGCGGAATACTTTGTTATAGATCCATTTAAAATAAGTAAAGATGAACTGGCAAAAACCCTTGAAAACAGAAGGGTTATGAAAATTTTTTATGATGCTACATCCGACAGTAAACTGGTCTATAAACAGTTTGGAATAAAAATGCAGGCTGTTTACGATTTGAAATTTATGGTAGATATTCTGGACTTTGAAGGTAAAGGTTTGGATTCTGTTATATCCCGGTTATTAAATATTACAATAAACAAAAAAAAGAAATATCAGCAGTATAACTGGACAAAAAGACCTGTAGATGCTGATGCAATGCAGTATGCACTTTCTGATGTTGAACATTTATTTAAGATAAAGGATCTTCTTTTTGAATTGGTTCAAAAAGCAGATAAAACAGAAGAACTAATATTTTCTATGATAAAAAAATCAGTGGATTATGATAAGAAATCAATTCCAGGTATAATGAAATCCATGGATTTTAGAAAATTAAAATCAGCAGAAAAGAGTTTACTTAGAAAGATATTTGATATTCGTGAAGTAATTGCTAAAGAATTAAATGTTCCTCCTAATTTGGTGATGCCTAAAAAATATCTTTTTCAAGCTTCAAAAAATATTAAATCTATAGAGAATATGGATTTTAACAGAAGAATTCCTCTGGATGTGAGACAGAAATTCCTATCACTGTTAAGAGATTTATAATTGCTATTTCTATAAAAGGGAACTAATATTTACTGTATGGATCTATCGGGCTTTAAGTTAGTGGAATCTATGTTCTCTTCTCATACACCAGAGGCGGAAAGTGCAGTTGTTGCATTTGCAAAACATTTTTCGTCCTATTCCATAAACAATGAGACTTCTTCTGTATTTCAGAAAATTATTAGATATAACAATTCTAAAGCAATCAATGTATTATTAAAGAACAGAAACCCTGATAGTTTTTTTACAATATTGGAACCATCAAGAGCTTTAATTTTGTTTGCATTTTCAACTCTATCTGAATATCGGTTTAATGAATTGTATGAACCTGCAGTTCTGGTTTGTTTAGGTATACTCCAGAATATTTATAAAAACCCGGAGTACGGAATTAAGTATTACTCTCTTTCAATTGCTGATATATACCATACAGCTAAGTATTTAAAATTAGAGAATGAAAAAATAGAACAATTAATAATCAGTTTTTTGGAAAATCTGAATAATCTTAGTAGAATGAATAATCTTAGTAGAATGAATAATATTTCCAGTATTTCAGGAAATATTATAGATGCACACTACGATAACAGTAAAAAAATAGAAAGTATTATTCCTTCTTCAATACTAAGCTAGCATTATATAAATTTAACTACTTCATCAAAGGGCTTTCTTTTTTTATTTGCTTTTTTCTGAAATCCATCCATAGGATAACCTAATGGTGTCATTGCATAAACTTCCTCATTGTCTTTAAGTTCAAGAGTTTTTCTTAAAATTTCGGGAGTAAATGCTGCTATCCAGCAGGTACCGATATTTTCATATTCTGCAGCCAGAATCATATGATCCATGACAATTGTCAGATCTGTTTCCAGAGCATTATAGCCATCATCTGCTCTTGTCCATGCCTTATCCTTATCTCCTTTTACAATAAGAATGTGTGGTGCATTTTGAAACCAGGCTGGAGTATAGCATGGTCTAATTTTTCCCAGCATTTCTTCTGAAGACACAAGTAGAAACTGCCAGGGTTGTCTGTTTCCTGCAGATGGAGCTAATCGTCCTGATTCCAGAATCCGTTTTAAGATATCTTCCGGTATTTTCTTGTTTATATCATATGACCGAATGCTTTCCCGCTTTAAAATAAGTTCATGAAAATTCATTTTAAGCTCCTGAATCTGTAATATTCTAATTATACATAATTAAGTTCAAATTAAAAGCTTTTCAAGTTGGAGTGAAATACAATAATACTCTTTTGATCTTACAGAACCTGCATTTTATGCTAGAATAAAGCTGAGTTATTAGAAGGAGTAAATTGTGGAAAATTTCAATCTTGTAAGACCTGAACACCTTAATCATCATGGTTATCTTTTTGGTGGTCAAATGTTGTCCTGGATTGATGAAAGTGCCTGGATGGCAGCAGCCAGAGATTTTCCCAAGTGCACCTTTGTTACAAGGGCAATGGATAAGATAGATTTCAAACATCAGGTTAAAAATGGATCAATTTTACGATTCGATGTTACAAAGACAAATACAGGCAATAGTTCTGTTACTTATCAGGTAGAGGTTTATGAAGATGAGAGATCTTCATTAGATGAGAAGCTTTCCTTCTCAACTAATGTTACTTTTGTTAATATTGATGGATTTGGAAAGAAGCAGAAAATTCAGAACTGATATTATTTATATCATTTTGGTTCTACTTAACAGTTAAATTATTCATGAAGCATACTTGTCAATTTTTATTACCGATCTGATATTTATTTTTTCTTTGTTTTTACATTTTTATAGAGCCGGCTGTAATACCCCTCATAAATGATTTTTGCATAAAACCATAGAGGATTATAAGAGGAAGTGAGGCTAGTACTGTTGCAGCCATAAGTTCAGTCCAGTTAATCGAATACTGCCCAATCTTACTGCCGATAAATACAACAAGCATTCGGTTTTTGTTTGATATAGTTAATACTGCGGCAAACAGGTATTCGTTCCAGGCTGTAATAAATGCAAAGATTCCCGTGGCAACAAGTCCCTGTTTTGACAGGGGCATAATTATCCTGAAATATGCACCTAAAGCAGAACATCCATCTATCCTGGCAGACTCATCAAGAGAGCGGGGAATACTGTTGAAGAAGCCGATTAGTGTTAACGTACAGAAAGGGATAGTAAAAGAAATATATGAGATAATGAGTCCCAGGCGT
>DAOWEB010000237.1 GCA_030638735.1 Spirochaetaceae bacterium | reverse complement strand
GGGTTGCATTCTCTCTGTTAACCGTACCCATGTCATGAAAAAATTCAAGAATTACTGATAACAGCTTTTTCAGACTCACTCAACCTGCTCCAGCTTGTATATCTTAAGCTCATTCGCAATTCTCTCATTAAATGGTATAGTACTGTATATTCCATACAGAGCAGCAAGGATGGATCCATACATGTATAAAGGTGAAACTATAAACAGATATGCAATAGATGCTGAAATTATAGCAATACTGCAAACAATAATCAGATTCCGTTGATAACCTAGATACTCTGAGATTGTAGTACTGTTTTGTTTAATATATTTCCCGTGAAAGGATGTTCTTAAAAGGACAGGTAAAGCTACTCCCACAGTAACTGAAAAGACGAAAAGAAATATACCCCAAATGCGTAAATCACCTGGAGGTATAAAGCTTATTTCCAATTGATGTACAACAACAACACCTATAAATAGTATCAAAGGCAGTACTATACTAAACCAGAAAAATTTCCATAACGTCTTTGAAATATCCTTAGTATTATTTAAAAGCATATTTTCTCCTTTTCAATAAACCAATAAGCATTTGCCTGCAACAGGGGCGCGAAATATCGCGCCCCAAAAAACTATCAATTTTATCTGTTAATTTTCCGAATATCTAAACTTCCTGCTTTTTATTAAAGGCAACAACACCTTCAAAAGCAACCCATAAAGCAATAATTATTATAAGTGCATTTATTACTATTAACAAAATATTACCTGATGCAATAAAATTGGATTCATTTATAAAGAGAGCCCATATAGTCATAATTATCATAAAAACTGCAGGAATTGCAGTAAGCAGATATTTAATACCACCTTTGGATTTAAGATAAAGGGTAATAACAATTAAAGAAAGTCCTGCAAGAGTCTGATTAACAGCCCCAAAGAGAGGCCAGAGTGTAAGAGCACCCTTTCCATTAGCTCCATTATAAAAAGCAAGAATGAGAGCAGTTATTACTGCAAAAGCCGTAGCTGCATATTTACCCTTCAAAAAACCAATCTTAAAGTTGTCTGCCAGTTCCTGAATAACATAACGCTGAAGTCTTGTAGCTGTATCCAGAGTTGTTCCAGCAAAGGAGGCTACAAAAACACCAAATATAACAACTGCTACAGCCTTGGGGACACCTAAAGAAGCTGCCATATTTGCAGCACCAATAACAAAAGCTGATATTTTTGATCCTAATCCTGCAGATGCAGCCCAGGAAGAATAATGCTGAGTCCATGCAGCTGCCCCGGTGAGCACACCTGCATCACTTGTCTGGTAAGCCATACCAATACCGGCGGTAACAGCAATTATAACCAATGTTGCTAAAGTTCCTTCCATAATCATTGAACCGTATCCTACAGCCAGAGCATCAGGTTCTTTTGCAACCTGTTTGGAAGAAGTTCCCGAGGCTACAAGAGCATGGAAACCGGATATAGCTCCACATGCAATTGTGATGAACAGGAATGGCCACATAGAAGGAGCTCCTTCAGGATGAAGCTGCACAGCAGGAGCAACAATCTGGAGATTACCAGTAAAAGCTGAAGCAAAGACACCAAAAACAAGTAATGCCATTGCTATCATCAACTGCCATGCATTTATATAATCACGAGGTTGTAATAAAGTTGTTACAGGCAAGGTAGAAGCAATAAAAGCATATATAAGGAGTATTACAGTCCAGGAACCTGTAGGTCCCATAGAACCTATAGAGGGAAGAGAAATAGGTATAACTGTACCAAGTACAACCGTTACATACATTGTTATAACAGCTATGGCAGTTGCCAAATTTACACTTGCTCCCTTCTTATAAATAAAATAACCTAAGATTATGGCTATAGGAAGCTGCATCCATACAGGAAAAACTGATTGAGGATACATGGAAAAAATAACTGCAATAACAAGTCCGAATATAGCAATTACTATCCATAATTCAAGTAAAACTATAACAAAGAAAATAGAACGTGTTCTTTTGTTTATATAACTGCCTGTTATATCAGAAATGGACTTACCCTGATGTCGTAAGGAAATTACAAGAGCACCAAAGTCATGAACAGCACCCATTACGACAGTTCCTACAAGAACCCAAATGACTGCAGGCAGCCATCCCCATATAACACCAATTGCAGGTCCGACTATAGGGCCTGTACCAGCTATAGATGTAAAATGATGACCAAAAATTATGCCCTTCTTTGTTGGAACATAGTCAGTTCCATCTTCCATCTCCACTGCAGGAGTTTTTACCTTGTCACTTAGATTGAATACTTTCTGGCTAAGAAACTTACCATAAACTTTGTAAGCCAGAATATATCCAACAAATACGACTACCATTAATAAAACAGCATCCATTAGATACCTCCATAATAAATTTGCCTAACTTTAACTGCATATTACTTTATAAGGTTATAATTTGAATGGAATGCCAAAATTCATACATGAATTAACTTATTCGGATTGGAATATCATTATTTAATAGCCATTATTTCTCTAAACCTACTAATATAGCTTCTCGATACAGGGATTTTCTCCAAAATCCCTTCCATTTCAAGCTGATAAGTATTGTTAAACCATATATTAATCTTTTTTATATGATTAATATTAATTATATATCCTCTGTGACAACGAAAGAAATCATTATTTTCCAAAAAATCATCCATTGATGTTATAGATTTTGAATATTGGAACATTCCATCTATTGTCTGTATATTAACATCTCTGCCATCGGCAGAAACAGCCACAATATTATCAATCAAAATTGGTTTAAAATGCTCTCCCTGAGGTATTGTGATATGCCTGGGAGAAGCTTCCTGCAGCTGCATTTTATCTATTAATTTACTAATGGAATTGAAATTTGTATTTTTTTCCAAATGCCTTTGAGAAATAAATCTTTCAATACTCTTTTCAAGCCTCTCTCTGCTAAAAGGTTTTAAAATATAATCAAGTGCATTAATTTCAAATGCTTTAATTGCAAACTTATCATAAGCTGTGATAAAAATAATCCCTGGAGAATTACGATCCAGCTGAAGTTTTTCTGCTACCTCAAAGCCATTCATTTCCGGCATTTTAATATCCAGAAATATTAAATCGGGCATAAATTTTTCCATAAATTCAATAGCCTCATGACCACCTTCAACAATACCGGAAATATTAATTCCCGGTATTTTATTTAATAGAAATTCTATCTCCTCTCTGGCAGGTTTTTCATCATCAACTATCAATACACTTATCATTTGGCTGTTCCGGGAATATAAATTGTAATCTTTGTTCCCTGCCCTTTCTTACTGTCAATTATTAGACCGTACTTATCTCCATATTTTGTAATAAGTCTCCTATTGATATTATTAAGAGCAATTGAATCATTGTTATTATTATCCAGAAGTGTTTTCAACTGTTCAACATCCATACCAACCCCATTATCTTCTACAGTCAGAACAGCCTTCTTTTTATCCATTTTTGCAGTTACAAAAATCTCCCCGCCATCTCTTTTTACCATTACTCCATGTTTAACAGCATTCTCTACCAGGGGCTGAAGAAGAAATGGGGGAATATAAAAATCCAAAGAAGAGGGAACATTAAATTCAACTTTCAACTTATCCCCAAACCTGGCCTTTTCAATTTCAAGATAAGCTCTTATTTGCTCAATTTCCTGATGAATACTAACCTCTGTATTTTCCACCTGGAAACTATTTCTAAAAAACAAACTCAAATTCTGAAGAAGTGTTCTGGCTGCTTCCGGATCTGTCCTGACCAGAGAGACAATAGTATTGAGTGCATTAAATAAAAAATGAGGATTAATCTGGGCCTGAAGAGCTTTAAGTTCTGCTTTGTCCAATAACTTAGCCTGTTCCTCAATCATATGAAGTTCAATTTGTGTGGAAAATAATGACCCAAGACCTTTTGCAAGATTTATATCGACAGGTGAAATAGCATTTTTAGCTTCTCTGTAAAGTTTAAGTGTTCCTATTACATCATTCCCCTGCATTAAAGGGATAACTACTGCAGACTGTAATCTGCAATGTGAATTTGTACAATTAATCTGTTCTCTTGAGTTAGCTATCTGTAATTTCCTGGATTTTATTGCTTTTAAAGTAAGAGCTGTCTGAAAAACTCCTCCTACAGGATGATGAGCTGAGCCTTCTCCGATATGAGTAAGAATGAAGTCTCCATCTGTAAACGCAACTGCTGACAAATCTGTATTTTCCAGAATAATCTTTGCAGTTGATTGTGCCGTTCCGGAATTAAAACCATGTCTAAAATGCTGAATGGTCTTACTGGCAATACGAAGAACAATCTCTGCCTGATTTGCAGCAACCCTATCCTCCTCTTTTTTAATACTATTTATAATAGCAATAAAAATTCCAATTGCTATTGCATTGGCACCAATCATAGGAATAGCAATGATCAGAACCAACTCTAAAGCATCATAAAAAGGCCTTACAATAAGTAGTATAATCAACATCTGCATAATCTCTGCAAGTGCACCGGCAACTAAAGCAAAAAACCATTTTTCCTCAACTCTTTCCAGTCTTTTACTAAGTAAGCCTCCAAGGAGTCCCTCTAAAACAGTAGAGAGCATACATGCAAATGCAGTAAAACCACCTATATCTATTGCCCATCTATGAAACCCTGCAATTGCTCCTGCCAGAACTCCTGCCACAGGACCGCCAATAAGGCCTGCAACAAAAACACCTACAACTCTGGAATTAGCAATAGCACCATGAACAGGGATTCCCATATAGGTGCCTACAATTCCAAGAGAACCGAATAGAATAACTATAATTACAAGATCACTACGCTTTTTTTTCTTACGTGTAAAAATACGTTTTACTGTTCGCGACTGAGAAATGGCAAAGGCAAGAATAGCAATAAGCCCTGCCTGGTTCACAAGAGTTTTGAGAATACTAATCATCATAGCTGATTATATCCTTTGACAGAAGTATTATACCAGATTTTAATCCACTTTAACAATTATCAGAGTCTGATCATCAATCAAATCCAGAGCCCCTTTAAATTGTTTAATATCATTCTCAACGATATCAACAATTTTTTCTACGGATTTTTCCTTGTTATCAATAATAAGTTTTTTAAGTGTTTCAATTGAATAGAGACCCCCTCCGGCTCCTCTGGTTTCAGGCAGCCCATCTGTATAAAGAACAAGAATATCATTTTTTTCAAGTTTAAAAGTCTTTTTAATATAGGTTTCCTTGGCCTCAACACCAACAGGAAGGCCCTGTGTATCTACAGGAGAGAACACACCATCCTTATTGTTAAAATAGAGCATTGGCGAGTGTCCGGCATTTGAAAAATCAACCTGGCCTAAATCTTCATCTATTACAGTTATACTTAAAGTAGCATACTGATCAGTCCCAATTCGCCTTGTTAATCCTTTATTAAGTACATTTAAAATATCTTCTGAACCCCTTTTAGGAGAGGAAATAAATCTAATAACTGTTCTAATCATTACCATAAGGAGAGAAGCGGGAACACCCTTACCGACTACATCACATATAACTAAAGCAATTTTATTTTTATCCAGTCTGTAAATATCATAATAGTCACCACTCATTGCCCGGGCAGCTTCTGTATGAACACCAATACTGCACCCTTTTACATCCGGAATCCTCTTTGGAAGAAGATTTTTTTGAATATCAGAAGCAATCCTTAACTCCCTCTCCATCTCCCTGTGCTGAACAGTTTCTGTAAAATTATACATATTATCAATTGTCAGAGCTGCATAATCTCCAAAAGTTTTCATATTGGTAAATTCCATATCTGTAAAAGCCATATCTTCTGTAGTTCTTACCAGTGCTACAGCTCCCAGAACTCTCTTGGAAATAATAAGGGGTATTACAGCGATAGAATGGATATATTGAACAGAACCTTTTACACTATTCTGTGTCAGCATCTCATGGTCTTGTGAATCCTTAATAAAAATACCTTCTCCAGTTTTTACAGCTATTCCAATTATTGTTTCTCCCAAAGAAATCGAATGATTTTTAATATATTCAGTCTGATTTTTTTTAGTCCTGCTTACAATCTCAGAAACAGCATAGGGGCAGGGGAAAAACCCATCAAGAGCAATAAGATCAATAAACTGCTGATTTTCATCTACCATAAAAACAACACCTGCATCTGCTGTAGTATTTTTTATAAATGAATCAAGTATATGCTGAAGAGCATTGTTTATATCTACACCTTCCGAAATACTCTCTCCTATCTGAAGCATGAACTCTAAAATTGAATCCAGCTTCTTCCATAGCTCCCCTTTAAAGGTATTATAATGGCCTGCAAGTTCTTCAAATTCATCTTTGGAATTAATTGTAAGATTTTTTGAGAAATCTCCCTGGGTTAATACCTGAACAGCATCATCTACCATACCAATTCTTGCAGAAATTCTTCTTGCAGTAATATTTATTATAAGCAGAGATATAATAATTGTTAAAATAACGATAATTGAAACAATCTTCAGACTATCCTGTATATATATCTCAGACTGAGATCTTAAACTATTTATAAAACCATCCAATCTGGCTGAAAACGCTACCGTAGTTTTCTCCAGATTATTCCTATAGTTTGTCAGGGACATTATAGGATCTGCAAGACCGGGATTGCTCTTTTCCAGGGTAAATAAAGCTTGTAAAATACCAATATTACCAAGTTTTTCTTCAAACCCATTTGATATCATTGCATCAAGATACTCAAATAACGGCTGAATATGCCATTGACTTATCTCATTCCAGGTGCCGTCAACGGCAGCCAGCTCGTGAAGTCTTTCTTCACCGAGTATATTTACTGCTTTGGAATCTTTAAACAACTGGAATTCTGATTCAAACTGCAGGATAGATTCATTCCAGTCATTTTTCAACTCAGAAAGTAATTTTGCACTTATAAGGAATCCCTCTGTTTGATTACTGAAACGGGCAAGACTGGATACAACTCTCTCTGCCTGATATTCCATATTTTTTACCCGAACCATTGAATTCATATAAAAAAGTGATATTGAAATAGCTACTACAAATCCGAGTGCCATGGTCAGTTCCACGACTGATAGTTTTAATCGTATTCTCATGATGGTGTACTATAACATGTTTATAAACATGGCACAATTATATATTTTATCTCTATTTTGGGTGATCTTCATAAAATTACTTGATTTTTCTGTTATTAAATATAGACTGGGATATATATACATCTAAAGGAGCTAGAAATGAGAAAAATCTCAATAATACTGTTGATGTTAATTCTGCCTGTGCTAATTTTTGCATTTGATCCAGGCTGGCTTAACAATGTAGTGTTTTTTAACGGAACAAGTAATGATATAGAGTATATATTCCTGTCACCCGGTGATAGTGAGTACTGGGGACCGGAAATTCTGAATTCAGAAAGAGTACTTGAATCCAGACAGGATCTGGGATTTTATATTTTCTATCCCGATGAATGTAATGACTTTGATATTCTTGCAATAGACAGCAATGGAGACACTTTATCCATTTATGATTATACAATCTGTGATGGAGTTGAGGAAACGATTGCATTCAGTAAAAGAGATATGGCCGAAGAAGAGCCTTATTTCGAATTTGTAACTCTGGATATCTACAACGACATTGAGACAGAGATTTACTATATTTTTGTATAAACTGCTGATTCAAATATGTACGGAGTGGATCTACTTGATGAAACAACAACAATACTCCCTGGAAACTATTTAAGCCTTCTGATTCCAATAGGAGAAGGCGATGTAGATTATGATATAATGGCTGTAGATGAATACAATGATACTTACAGCTTTTCATATACAATCAGCCTTGACTATGGAACAGAACAGGAAGTTCTTATAGAAATGAGTGATATTGATTAACTAATTATATCAACACTGTCCCCTTTTCTGATTATACCTGTCTGTAAAACCTTACAGAAGCGGACATCTCCGGAAAGGGCACAGTGCCTGTTATCCTG
>DAOWEB010000058.1 GCA_030638735.1 Spirochaetaceae bacterium | reverse complement strand
CAAATGACAAACTTCGGCCTGATAACCTGGGACTACTGCAAAAACCACCTGGAAATGGACGACGGAGACAAAGAACTAACAGAACTCCTGATCTTCTCCGCATCTGCAGAAATAGAAATATACACAGACAGAAACCTGTTTGAGCGAGAAATACGCGAACTACACGATGGCTACCTGCAGAAAGAAATAGAACTACATCAGTACCCGGTAAAAGAATGAAACTCTACAACGACACCACAAGAGCATACCCTGAAACAAAAGTAGTGGACTGGAGCCTGAAGAAAATGGAAGGTAAATTTACTGGTTAACAATTGTGATATGTTGAAAAATTTCGGACAGAAATAGGAAACAGAATAGAAACACGCGGCAAGGATAGAAGAGGAAATCCCGTACCGTGGTTGTATTCTGTTGTAGAGACTTTGAATGCAACGTCTCTACCCAGCAATGCATTATCTGGTCCAGTTAAACATTCCGGGCGGAATTGGAACGGATAGCCTGTAAAGCCGCCCAAAATATATATAGGAATATTACACTTTCAAAGTATATCTCACTAAAAACTCTCAAATATAGCAGTTAACTTTCTGTAAAGATCACTCACTTTTTTTCCATAAGCACTATCCATATCAGCACTTATCTCGTCAGCCATAACTTCCAGACTGGATAAACTCCCCTCTACTGCTCCGTATAATCCTTTTTTTGTTTTAAGCCAGTAGGTTCCGTGTTCATCTGTTTCCAGTGAAAGATAACCAAGAGTTCTTCCTTTTTTCTTTACCTTAACTATACGCAGAATTTTATCAATTGTATTGGAAAAATCCTTAATATCAGTGTCTAAGGAAAAACTGCCACCGGATTTACTACTATTAATGGTAAGATCCCTTTCAGGATTTATGTGGGGAACAACCCTTATTATATTTACCATTCTGTTACCGGTTTCCAGCTCCATATCTCTAAAAACTATTTTACCTCGTACATTGTTGAAAATAGCGATTCTTTCCATTGGAGTTGATTTTACTAAATCTCTAATTTGTTCCCATGGAAGGATTGCTATTTTCTTTTTTCCCTTAAAAGGGATTAACTCGAAAGAAGTATTATTTATACTTATGCTGTTTGAAGTATCTTTTCCTTTCTTCTTTTTATGATCAGAGCCCTTTGTTTCAGGAACCAGTTGTTGTAATTCAGAAGATATATCCATAAGCCATTCTCTTTTAAGAGTAGATACAGACCTTGCGAATATACGGGATGTTTTAACAATCTCTCCGGCAACAATGTATTCCGGAGACTCCCTGAACATTACAGATCCCGGATGGATATGTATCTGAGCAGCTGTAAGACTTCTGTAAGCTGATCTTCCTGCTTTAACACATACAAATTGTATAAGCCCTGCAGATATAGAACATAAAAGATCTTTTTTGCCGCCTCCGGAGCCAATTGGTATTTCCATTTCAGAAACAATTGATTCAAGCTGCTCTTTAATATTTACAATCATATTCATAGTACGTGAATCAAGATAGTAATCATCACAAAAATATTTCTTTTTTTCTGTATCTGTTATTTTTATATAATCTCTAAAAAGCTTTAGATTTGATATAAAATCTCCCGAAGGATCTCTAAAATGATGCTGGGCATTTCTTGCTTCTATTTCCTCCCCCTGTGGTAGTAAAAATGGTGAGTGTGATGAGAGAAAAGCAGAAACAATTAAAACTTCTTCCAGAACTTCAGGGTATTTCATAATTGATTCAACCAGCATTTTGGAATGTCTTGGTAATAAGGGGAATCTAACCATCATTTTACCGGCTTCTGAAAGCGTATTGTCAGGTTCAAGAGCACCCAGAAGTCTTAATGTATCTATTGCACCTGTAATTCCCTGTCTTCCAGGTTTAGAGATAAAATCAAAACTGTTAAAATCTGTAATACCAAGTTCCGCCATCTGAAGAACAACTTCAGAAAGATCTGTACGGAATATTTCTTCCAGGGTATATAATTCTCTGGTGTCAAAATCCCTTTTAGAGAATAATCTGTAACATGTTCCTGGTCCTGTTCTTCCGGCTCGACCCTTTCTTTGATTGGATGATGCTTTCGATACTGCACTTTCAACAAGTGATTCGGTAAAGGTTCTGGGACTGTAGAAGTTTATTTTTGCAAATCCAGGATCAATAACTGTTTTAATTCCATCTATTGTAATACTTGTTTCTGCAATATTTGTTGCTATAACAACTTTAATTTTCCCTGATGGGGTCTTTAGAAAAACTCTTCCCTGTTCTTCTCTGGAAAGTCTTCCATATAAAGGAATAATAAATAGTTTTCTCGCAATTTTACTGCTTTGCAGGAGGGTAACACAATCTTTAATTGCCCGTTCACCGGGAAGAAAAACAAGAATATCTCCCTTATCTTTTTTTCTTACCTCATTAGATACAATATCACCAATTTTAAATAGTATATTTTCATCTCTATTTTCTGTTGGTAAATTTACATAAATTGTTTGTATAGGGAAAACCCTGGTTTCAATATGAACTATTGGAGCTCCATCAAAGTATTCTGAAAAGATCTCTCCATTAATTGTAGCAGAAGATATGATTACTTTTAAATCGTGACGGACTTCAAGAATACCTTTTAACAGCCCAAGAATAAAATCAATATTCAGGCTTCTTTCATGTGCTTCATCAACCATAATAACAGAATATTTTGAAAGTAGTTTATCTGCTTTAAGCTCCTGAAGAAGAATACCGTCAGTCATAATTTTTATTCTTGTAAAAATATCTGTTGTATCCTCAAATCGCATTTTATAGGCAACAATATTACGATCATGCTCTTCAAAATGACTGCCAATAAACTCACTTACAGAGACGGTTGCAATTCTTCTGGGTTGTGTAACTCCTATAATACCAGAATCACCATAACCGGCTTCACGTAATATTATTGGCAGCTGAGTTGTTTTCCCTGAACCTGTAGGACTTTCTACAACTACTACCTGGTTTGTTGCAAGTTCAGATAGTATTTTATCTTTTTGTGCATATACTGGTAGTTTTTTATTCATTATTTTTTACTATTATATCATTTTTAATAAGTGCGATGGCTTCATTCATAGTTATTTTATTATGATTTTCTCTGGTTGATAGCTTTTTAAGCGTAACAGTATTGCTGCTGTATTCTTCTGTGCCGCACAAAACAGCGTATGAAATACCTTTTTTTTCTGCAAAACTAAACTGATTACCTATTTTTTTGGTATCCAGGTATACTTCGCATGCTAAACCTGAATCTCTTATTATTGAAGCAAGTTTATGATAGTGGGGTTGTAATAATTGATCCATATTCAAAATAATTACACTATTTCCCGAGTCTTTATTATTAAGAAGTCCCAGTTCCTCCAGACCTGCCATCAATCGGTCAAGACCAATAGAAGATCCTACTCCTGGAAGATCTTTTTTTGTGTAGACAGATGTAAGATTGTTATATCTTCCTCCTGAACAGACCGATCCCAGATCCGGCAGGTCATTAAGGAATGTTTCGTATACAATACCTGTATAATAATCCAGTCCTCTTGTAATAGAAGGATCAAGGGAAAATAAATTTTCAATTCCGGTTTCTTTCATAAAATTATAGACCTCATTGAGTCTATCAGAGCTTTTAGATTTTCCACCGGACATAGCTGTTATTTTTTTTAGAGTATCTGAAAAATCTTTACCAGGTTCAATATAATCCAGTATTTTTCCTGCAGAATCAGAATCTGTTAACTTTGTAAGGATTTCAAATACTTTATCTCTGCCAATCTTGGAAAATTTATCAACTGTTCGCATTATTTCAACTGATTTATCTGAAATGTTGAGATTTGCAAGAAAATTGTTAAATATTCCTCTGTGCGCTATTTTTATTGTAATATTATCTACACCCATGGCTTTGAAGGAACTGTGCATAATTTGTAAAATTTCAAAATCAGCAGAAGCGTTGTCCAAACCAACAATATCAAAATCACATTGAATAAATTCTCTGTATCTCCCTCTCTGGGTATTCTCACCACGCCAGACTTTATCAATATGATATCTTTTAAATGGTAAAGTCAGTTCATTAATATGAGCTGCCATAAATCGTGCAAAAGGTACAGTTAGATCAAATCGTAATGCGACATCCCTCTTCCCATTGTCTTTAAAGGCATAAACCTGTTTATCAGTTTCTCCACCGCCCTTGCCAAGTAGAACTTCTCTGTATTCTAAAACTGGTGTATCAATAGGTTGAAACCCAAAATTTCCAAATGTTTTTTCAAGGATATTAATTATTATTTTCCTCTGTAGCTCTTTTTCAGGAAGGAAATCTCTAAACCCCTTTAATACTCTTGGCTCTATTAACATTATCATTCCCCTCTTGATTATTATACCTTTCAATTTTATGATAGTAGACCGGAATAGACTAAAAATTCAAGCGAGATAAAAAATTGCTCATACGATACGGAACCTCTTCTTCAGGGAAAAGGGTGGCTATTGCCAGGATTTATACTAAAGACGATCATGGCATTGATAAATCCTTAATGGATAAAGATGCTATAAAAATTACTCAAAAATTATCTGATTCAGGTTATGATGCCTATATAGTAGGTGGAGCTGTCAGAGATCTAATATTACATAAAATACCTAAGGACTTTGATATATCTACAAATGCTCTGCCGGGAAAGATAAAAAAAATATTTTGGAATGCAAGAATAATTGGCAGGCGATTTCGATTAGTACATATGTATTTCCCTAATAAAATTATTGAGGTATCTACTTTTAGATCTGAATCTGAAAATAATGATAATAATGTTTATGGGCAGATAGAAGATGATGTTAAAAGAAGAGATTTTACAATAAATGCTCTCTACTATGATCCCGGGAAAGAGTACATTATAGATTTTATAGATGGATGGAAGGATATTCAGCATAAAAAAATAAGATCACTAATACCTCTTTCTACAACTTTCATTGAGGATCCTGTAAGGATGATCAGAGCAATAAAGTATTCAGGAACAACAGGCTTTACTTTATCTTTTATGTTGGCTAAGAGTATTAAAAAATATGGTACCGAATTAAAAAGATGTTCATCTTCCAGAATGACAGAAGAGGTTATAAAAATTCTGGCAACTGGTTATTCTTCCCGGATTTTTCAAACCCTCCTTAAATATAATCTGTTACGATTTATGCTTCCGGAGATAAATTCACTTCTGATCAGAAAAGGTAAGAATGAACATACCGAAAGTTTTCTAAGAGATCTTGTTTCTCTGGATGAAGAGGTAAAAATAAAAAATGAAAGTAGAAAAGGACGTTTGATTGCTGCTTTAGTTTCATCATTTATTAATTTTCCAGAGGAGTATGAAAATACTACATTTCTTTTCAGGGATACTTTTAAGGATATTAAGAGGTTGATAAGTCCTATTACACCACCAAATCAGGAAGTTGAGATGGCTGTTGTTAAACTATTTAGAAATGAAGGCCTTATTCCTCCAAAAAATGCAATACGTAGAAAAAAGACAGTACACGATGGTAAATATCCTAAAAAAAGCCATGACAAAAACCGTCATACGAGAAGAAGGTAGAAGAAAAGAACCACAGGCGGTACTGATATGTACCGCCAATGGATATTATTTACTGCTTTTTGATTGAAATTTTTCTGAATCCTCAATGGACTCTGGAATTTCATCGGTATCATCGGAAAGAGTTGTAAGAAGTTCAAGTGACTTTTCATAATATTCACCTTCTTCAACTTTACTCAAATAGAAAATTGCATCTTCTGAGTTATTATTTGCATATGAATTAACACCCAGTGCATAATTTATTAAATTTGAATCTCCACCTCTTTCAGCAGTGGAATGATAATAGTATTCCGCCATTGCATAATCTTTTCTGGAGTAATTAATTAAACCCATGTAGTAGTAAGGAATATAATTATTTTCATTTATAATCATCCCTTTGATAAACGTTCTTTCAGCATCTCCCAAAGCCCCCTCTGAATAGGATTTAATTCCATCCTGTATGAGTTCATTAAATGACTTAATAGATTCTGCATAGAAGTAAAAATCTGACAGGAATGTATTTTTATCTGTCCATATAAACGATGATTGTAATACAGCTGATTCATTTTCAAGTTTAAGAGCTTCTGGTTTCAAAGAAGAGATAGCATCCCATATTACCCTGTTATATTCCTGATATTTTGAGTTCATAAGAAAACTGACTAATCCCCATGATTCTGCATAAAAAACATTGATATTCTTATTTGCTGTTGCTGTATCAATGGTCAACAGTTCTGATATTGAAAACAATTTTTGATTTAGAGGATCCTTCCTGTCTGCTGCTATATATTTTTTAAGAGTGACAGCCCAATCAAGATTATCCTGAAAGGTTACTGTTTTGTCATTATCATTATAAAGGCTTTTTTCAAAGTAAATGGCAAAGCCTTTTTGCATCCAGAGAGGAGCATTTGGAATAAATGTTTTTAAAAACTGTACAAAACCATGATGAATTAATGTTTTTTTCATTTTTTCGATATCATTCATCTTATAAATAACAAGTTCGCTTCTATTTGTATTTTTATACTGAAGAAATACATAAGAATTACTTGTTCCTGAAATTATAGATGAAAGATAGTTGTCAAAACCCTGTTTAGACTGAAAAATTCTTATTTGAAGTTTTGATTCCAGTCTATTAGTATCAAAATGAAAATATCGATTGTAGAGCTTAAAATATTCATCCATTGCTGTAGCTGCATATTGAGCTGCCTCTTCACTGATATCTGAGTATACTCTATATATGTTACTCTCTGCCATTTTCATTGACTGACTAAATACTGGTAATACAAATATGACTGAGATTAACAATAAAATAATTATCTTTTTCATAATTTACTCCCTTCTAATACATTATGTGCATCACATCACTTTGTCAAATATTTTTCTTTATTCTTGATATTAAAGAAGTTTCTCTATGGTTATAGTTACATTATGAATATTTACTCCGGAATATCTCTCAATACTTTCAATTATATATTCCTGTAAATTATGAATACTCCCTGACATTTGAATTCCCAGTGGAATATGAATAGAAATTTTAAGTTTATAACCTCTTGGATCATTTTTAACATGGAGCTTTTTTACTGATATTGTATCATCAAATTCATCAATACAATGATTTACCATTTGTGCAATTGCCGATTCTGATATTCTGATTTTCCCCTTTTCTCCGAATTCGGGTCTTACAATAGCTTTTTCAAATACCTCATTCCCTCCAAGGAAAAGAAATTTCTTTTTAACAAAAACTCTTATAGAATCATAAACAAATCGGGGATAAGTTCTGTGGATTTCAATTGCAGGAACAGGAATAACATGTTTACCTTCCATCTTTCTCGATTTTATTGCAAGAGCAATCTCCTCTTTAGTGGCGAGTTGTTCTATATTCAGTAGTTTTGATGGTGATGGAAGATTGAGTCTGCTGGCAATTTTTCTTACCATCTTTTCTGATGTGCCAAGAATTAAAACTCTTTTGAAATTATCTTTTTCCAATGCTTTAATTACACTGTTTCGATGTTCTTTTTTATCAAAAACTGCAGTTTTTATTGCACCGAGATAGGATTTTGCTTTTTTTGCAGATGTACCGGCAATAATCTTTTGATCCTTAATTAGTAAACCGTCATCTATTAATAAATCTATGCCGAATTTCTGAGAAACAAGTTTTGCTCTGAAACTTTTACCTGTTCCGCTTTTTCCCACAAGAGCATATGTTTGTACTCCTCTTGCCAGCCAGTTTAAATGTCTGATAAGTTTGATCATTTAATAATTATACACTTTGATAGATTCATGCACAATAAGCAATAATGATTCTTCAATTTTACTTGACAAATACTATTTCAAATTACAAACTGTATTATCTTATAGAAATGAATATACCTGAGAAATGAAACATTTGAATAATAGAATAACTGCTGTCTCTCTTCTGATAATAACAGCGCTCCTGTACTTTGTATTATCCATGGCTGTTAATTTACCGTTAAAAAGTATTCCTCATAATATTTGGAATGGTTATTATATTCTTGCTATAGAAGAAGCATCCCCTGTGGTTTCTATTGTAGAAAGTCTGCAGAAAACAGGTACATGGGAAATATTGTCTGAATATAATACTCTAATACAGGTTTTTGATTATAATGATAAATTATATATTCCTGTCTCAGATCTTAAGGATTATTATATAGCAGAAGACCCCCTTTATGATCCATTTCTAAAAAAACTTCCACTATTTTTTACTGGAAAGTTATTATCAGAAGACTATCATCTTATTTATATAAAATCACAATTAAGTTCTAATGTATTTTCGAGAGAAATTAGTAAAATTATGGATAATTATTCATATAAGTGGGTTCTTCCGGAAGTAAAACTGGTTCATGAATCTATAAGTATATTAATTTTTATTCTTGCAGTTCTTCTATTGTTTATTTGGCATAAAGAATTATGGCCTATATTAATTCCCGGAATATTTCCATGGTTTCAGTTTGCTTCCTCCTCCGGGCTTCCAGGTGTTCTTGTTTCTATTATTTTTTTATTTTCATTGATACTTCTTGGATCACTGTTATTCAGACCTTTTAAACATTATTTAAATTTGGGTGTTTTTGATCCTGTAGATAAAAAAAAGCTTTTTTTATCAGTTTTTTTAATGATTCTTTCCTTTGTATATTTAATGATAAATCTAAAAACTTCTTCCTATATTGGAGCTTTTTTACTTGCTGTATTCTCGCATTTATTTTCAATTGCTTTTTATATAATTATTCTTGATTATAAACGTAGACTACAGCAGCATAGAATGTTTTTTCCTGTTAAAATTAATTTCACTGTAAGTAAGATCAGTCGATCCGATCTATACTGTTTTAGTTCTTTTATACTAATAATAATTCTTTCTCCCATGGTTATTCATGAAAATCGTTTTGAATCTGATATTAAATTACCTGTTCCTGTAGCTATAGAAGGTGTTTCTGATTTTTCACAAACTTCGCTTCAAATACTAAATAAACATTCAATTCAATCTGAATTACCAAACCTTTCTGATTATATTTCACATATGAAGTTTTTAGAAACTTATTCATATGGATTTGAGTATTCCTTTCCTTCACCTGAGTTAAGTTTGTATATTTCTCATTTTTTAATGGTAGGGGATACTGTCAAAGAAAAAAATGTGAACATTTATATGTTTACAGATAACTGGTATGAAAGTATAATAGACTCCGGTTTAACTACAGGTATTCTCAGCTTGCTTCTAAGTCAGGGTTCTCCTGCAATAGTGGCTTATCAGTCTGAGTTTGGAGATCTTTTAGCTGCTGACTACATAAGAAATCACTATTGGATTTCTATGTTTCTTGCAGCAGCACTTCTTTTTTGGTTAAGTAATTTATCTCCATCAGGTTGGTATATACTTAAAGAATTTCTTTTAAGGAGAAAACAACAGGCAGTATGAAAGGATTAAAGACATTTAGTAAAGGAGGAGTTCATCCTCCTGGAAAAAAATATTTGTCAGAAAATAAACCAATTAAAAATGCAGTAATTTCTGATTTATCAGTAATAGCAATGTCTCAGCAACTTGGAAGCCCTTCTGAATGTATTGTCAGCCCTGGTGATACAGTAAGAGAAGGTATGCTGATTGGTAAATCAACAGGTTTTATTTCTGGTAATATTCACTCTCCTGTTCCAGGTAAAGTTAAAGAAATCAGTGATATCTATTTACCAAACGGGAACATCTCTAAAGCAGTTGTAATTGAAATGGAAGGAGAGTTTGATCGTCTGGGTAAAGAAATTATAGAGACAAGCTGGAATCATTTATCAGGAAAAGAGCTTGTTGAAATAATTAATTCAAATGGAATAGTGGGATTAGGTGGAGCAACTTTTCCAGCTAATGTTAAATTTTCCATACCAAGAGGGAAAAAAGTAGAGTACCTTGTTATTAATGGGGTTGAATGCGAACCGTATCTTACTGCAGACCATCGTTTGATGCTTGAAAAAGCTGATCAGATTATAGAAGGTATTCAGATAGTAGCAAGTATAATAAAACCTGAAAAACTTGTAATTGGAATTGAAGTCAATAAAGCAAATGCTATAGAAAGTATCAAAGAGGCTGCAAATCGTGCTGATTTATCTTTGGAAGTTGTTGGTTTAAAGGTAAAATATCCTCAGGGAGATGAAAAACAACTCATTAAGGCTGTTACAGGCAGAGAAGTGCCTTCCGGAGCTCTCCCCCTGGAAATAGGTTGTGTTGTTTCAAATGTTGGAACCGTTCATGCAATATATGAAGCTGTCGTTCTTGGTAAACCTCTAATCGAAAGGGTTATAACCGTATCCGGTGGAGCTATAAAGTATCCCCAGAATCTGAAAGCCAGGATAGGCACTCCCATAAGCAGTCTTATTGAGGAATGTGGCGGGTTTACAGAAAAACCTGTTAAAGTTGTTGTAGGTGGTCCCATGATGGGGTTTACTATTTACGATCTTGATACTCCTGTTACAAAAGGAACCAGTGGAATATTGGCCCTTACAGCAAGAGAAGTTAGAGGAGCTGCACAAACAGCCTGTATTTCCTGTGGGAGGTGTATCTCAGCATGTCCTATGGGGCTTAATCCTACAATATTATTTAAATACATTGATCATTCAGATTATGACGGTGCAGAAAACATTGGTCTTATGGATTGTAAGGAATGTGGCAGTTGCGGTTATGTTTGTTTAGCAAGAATACCTCTAATTCAGGGGTTTAGACTGGGAAAAAGGATGTTAAGAACTAAGAAGGTTAAAGCATGAGTGATAATAACTTGATTATTGAGAGTTCCCCGCAAATAAAACAATTTGATTCAACAAGCTCTGTAATGTGGGCCGTTAGTCTTTGTCTTCTTCCGGCAGGAGTATGGGGTATATGGGTTTTTGGCCTAAGAGTTCTTGGAGTTTTAATTGCATCAATATTTGCTGCTGCTCTGGCAGAAGCAGCAATGGCATTTTTACTTAAGAAAAATATTATAAATACACTAAAAGATGGAAGTGCAATCCTTACAGGACTTCTTGTTGGTTTTAATATGCCGCCTTCTATTCCTTATCATATTCCTGTTGTAGCATCTATTTTTGCTATTATTGTTGTAAAATGGACATTCGGAGGATTAGGAGGAAACTTCATGAATCCTGCTTTAGCAGGTAGGGTTTTTGTTTTCTTCTCATGGACCGGACCCATGACCAGATGGACAATGCCAAGTACATTAACAACAGTAGATACTGTGACAAATGCTACACCACTTGGGTATTTGAAATCAGGATTGTTAGAATATACAGGAAGTGTAAAAGGTCCGGCAGGATTTTTAGTTGAAACTGGTTATCCCCACACTAATCTGGATTCAGGTATTACATCATGGTTAAATGCCAATATGGGATTTCATCTTTCTGATGGGTATATTGACATGTT
>DAOWEB010000407.1 GCA_030638735.1 Spirochaetaceae bacterium | reverse complement strand
GGAATAAAATAGATATTACCATCCTGAGCTGTAATCTGTTCTTTTATAAGAGGATTGTCTATAAGTACACGTTAGATAGTTTTAGTACTGTCAAGCAAAACTTTGTTTTTTAACACTATTATGTTATTGTTTCAGAAGTTATTACCTCCATTGTAAAAGTACTTATATCTTTTACTGAAATTTCAACAGGTTGAGTTATATTGATAAGTGTCGGGGTGTGAGGTTGCTCCGGGTTTATTTGCCCGTCCTGATATATTTTCAGGTTGCCCTTGCACCTCGTTTTATCATCTTCAATTATCTTTACACTCATAAGGTCCCTAAAAAATCGACGAATCAGAGCTCTGCCCACTCTTTTGTATGCTTCAGTATTTTTCATACCTTTATCTCTCAACATTCGATAAAATCCAGTAAGATGAGAATCGGGATTGAAAACAGTATAGTTTTTAGCAGCAGTAAAAAATGCATTCTTCAGACGATGATTAAAAAGAAAAGAAGGTTTCTCCTTTGTATTAGTTCCTGTTTTATATTCCCTTCGTCCAAACCCGGCATATGATGCAAGGTGATGATTATTAGGAAACCTGCTGATATCTGCTATTTCTGAATATATCTGGGAGGCTGTTATTGGTCCAATTCCTTTGTACGATATCAACTTAGATGTGGAAGGATTTTCTTTTACTTTTATTTCGAGTTGTTGATGAATGAGAAATACTCCTTGTTTCAGTGTAAGTGCTGTTGTTGCAGAAATTTGTAGTTCCATGATTAGCATTTCAGGAATAGTACTAATATTTACTGAAAGTGATTTGAGGTCTGTAATAAGCTTTCTAGTATTAGGATGTTTTGCTTCAGATGCTGAAATAAGTTCTTTCTCTGTAAGAAATTGCCAGGAACAAATATCAGGATATATCGAAAGAAGTTTTAGTACCCATATCTGGGTAAGAACACTGTTTCTTCCATTACCTTTATGATATTCACGTAATGTGAGAAAAAGATCTCCCGAAGCTCTGTGGATAATCTTCCAAAGTCTATTTATTTCTCTAGTTGCTTCTTTCTGTTTCTGCTCATACATACGGGTAAGTGGTCTAAAGATATCATCAGGGAACCACTTTCGTTTATACTTTTCAAGGTTGTTTTGAGAATATTGAGTCATAGCATAAAGTGCAACAGCAGTAGCATCTTTACGATTATTTTTATTCTGTCCAAGAATTGCCTGCCGGTATTTAGCAATCAGATAAGGATTAAAAGAATAGAATGGTAAATTGGCATTCCGAAGTACTTTTTCCAAGGGAATACAAAAACCACCCTGGCCTTCAATTGCAATTATTCTAACTTTTTCTTCTCTAATCCAGTAAATGAAATCTGTAAGGCTATCATTCTTTACTGAAAATACTTTGTGAATAATTTTTTTCTTTCCTTCCTGAATCAAAGCACATTGATAATCACCTGATGCTGGATCTATTCCAACTGCTTTAATAACCTCCATACGAATCTCCTTAGATACTAAGATTGATTCTCTTCTCATAGCATCCTTGTAATAGGCAACTGCGAAATGCAGGCATTAGTTTTATATGCATAAGAAAAGACCTTGTGGAGTAGGCACTCTAACGTTGAGCTCTCATAATTGAGGCAAGGATAGGAAAGCCTCTAACTCCACAAGTTGAATATACTAATTATTTAAGCTTACAAGGATAGAAACGTAAATCCCGCACCGTGGATGTATGCCGTTGTAGAGACGTAGCATGCTACGTCTGTACCAAGGAAATCATAATGTGGTCCAGTTTAACAGATCCGGGAGGAATTGCAGTGGATAGCCTGACCTCTGGTAAAAAGTGCGAATCTTCGTACTTTTTACCAGGGGGAACGCCCGAAAACAATGTATTGATAAATATCAGCTTGAGATAGCAATACATTCTATTCATTATAGTCTCATGGGTTGACACTATTCCTAGATTTAAGAAGAATGATCTAATGATGCAGCGAGGATATAATGACTAGAGACCGTTTATCTAAATATTCTATGTTTGACCTTTACAAAATTGCTGAAAATGAGGGTATTCAATACGATTATTCTGATGGTGATCGGGATGAGCTTATTGAAAAGATACTGGAGGCTCTTGAAGAGGATAAAACCGAGAGAGATCTGGCAAATAACGATGCTATGAAGCTGAAAAATACCAAGTATGATATTCTTCAGGATTATGAGCTGGAAGCTCAGGAAAAGCAGGTTTATTCTATACCTGAAAAGTATAATGATACCAGGATTGTTATGTTGTTAAGAGATCCTCTATGGGCATATACTTATTGGGATATTAATGATAATGAGCTTAATAAGATGAAAGAAGAGCTCTTTTTCGAAGGATTTTTTCTAAGGGTATTTGAGCTTAATACAAAGAAGCCTTCAGGTGAGAATCCTTATTCAAAGGATAATATTCTTGATTACTATGATATTCCTGTAGATGAGAAGGATGACAGCTGGTATATAAATCTTGGTAAAACAGGCAGGCATTTTGGTATTCAGCTGTGCTCTATTGTTCATGGAAAGGTTTCTGTGCTGAGTAAATCAAATGTCATCAAAAGTCCCAGGGGATTTGTTGCTAAACATATAAAGGACTTGTCCAGTGATTCGGATTTAATGACGGTTTTAATGTCCGGACTATGGGATTATAATAATAAAGGGGAAAATGTTATTCCTCAGAGAATAATATCAATTATGGAGAATCAGGATCTGACTTTTTAAGTTAATCAGATTTTCTTAAGATAAGGAATAATTATGTCAAAGGGTTATTTGGGGTTTGTGCTTCATGCACATCTTCCTTTTGTAAGACATCCGGAATATGAACATTTTTTAGAAGAAGATTGGTTATTTGAGGCTATATCTGAGACATATCTTCCTATGCTCAGAATGTTTAACAGGCTTCTTGCAGATGAAATAAAATTCAAACTGACATTTTCATTATCGCCAACTCTTTCTGAAATGCTCACTGACGATCTTTTAATGAAGCGTTATGTCCGGTATGTTGAAAACAGAATTGAACTGGGAGAGAAGGAGCTGGAGCGTACAAAGGATAATCCTGAGCTTCAGAAAACTGTTCAGATGTATCTGGATCTGTTCCGTCAGAATTTGGATGATTTTATTAAAACTTACCGGAATAATATTCTCTGGGGTTTTAGAAATCTGGAAAAAGAAGGTGTGTTGGAAATAATTACTACAGCATCCACTCATTCTTTTCTTCCTGTTTTTGAAGAGCATCCCCAGGCTATTGAGGCTCAGATTCAAAATGCCGTTATCTCTCATGGTAGAAACTTTGGTACAAAACCCAAAGGGTTCTGGCTTCCTGAATGCGGTTATTTCCCAGGCCTGGAGAGCTATTTGAAGGCCAATAATATTGATTACTTTTTTGTAGCTGCACATGGTATTCTTTTAAGCGATGAGAAACCCCGGAATGGAGTTTATGGTCCTCTGGAATTACCTAATGGAACATCTGCCTTTGGACAGGATTTTTCTTTGACTGAGGCTGTCTGGTCTGCTGATACCGGATATCCCGGGGATCCTGTTTACAGAGAGTTTTACAGGGATATTGGATATGATCTCCCTTTGGACTATATCAGACCGTATATTCATGAGCCAGATGTAAGAGTTAATACCGGATATAAGTACTACGCTGTAACTGGTGATACGGATAATAAGGAACTGTACAATTCTGAAATAGCTTTACAGAAGATTGATGAGCATGCAGAGGATTTTATACAGAAACACCTCGATCAGTTTTCCAAGCTTGAAGGATTAATGGATAAGACTCCGTTTATAGTGACACCCTATGATGCCGAGCTTTTTGGGCACTGGTGGTTTGAGGGCATCCCATGGATGGAGTCGGTTATAAGAAAGGTCTCTAAGAGGGAAAATGAACTTGAGATGATTACTGCTATTGAATATTTGAAAAAATATCCAAAAAATCAGCCAGGTGTACCCTCTTTTTCCAGTTGGGGTAATAAGGGTTATTCGGAAGTCTGGCTGGATGGGAAAAATGACTGGATTTACAGACACCTTCATAAGGCTATTGACCGAATGACTGAACTTGTTTTCAGGTATCCTGATGAAAGTGGTTTAAAACTTAGAGTTCTTAATCAGGCTGCGAGGGAAGTTCTTTTAAGTATGGCTTCTGACTGGCCTTTTATTATGAAAACAGGAACTACCGTTCCTTATGCAGTAAAGAGAATCCGTGAGCATATACATAATTTTAATTACATCTATGACAACCTTCGTAGAAATACTGTTGATACCGGTTGGCTTACCCGGGTTGAACGTAAAAACAATGTGTTTCCCGATCTGGATTATACAATTTTTGGAAAAAAAGAATAGGGAATCATACTCTATTCCTGTGTACAGACGTAGCATGCTACGTCTCTACCGCCGGAATACATTATGATTATAAGTGTACAGACGTCCAATTTGGGCGTCTCTACCGGGCCAATCCCAACAATTCCTGACCCACAATCAATTCTAAATAATAATATTTTGTAATCTGTTTACGTTCTTCGGCGGTGGAAACCTTATATATTCTATAGACAATCATCTGTGGAGAGCTGATTGGCAGCCTCAGGGGGTTGCCGTTTAAATCTACAATCTGATTAAAATTAAGGCTGTGTTCAATTTCCAGCTCATCCCCTTCAGGGTATTTTAACTTGTAAGTAGCAGCTGTCATTTTTTACCTACCATTATATCAAATCACTCTAATATGTGTAGCAATTCTGTCTACTACTATACATATGTTAGGGACTTATTATCGGCATTTATACAATTTCCCTTTAATAAAAATTGTCTTATGTTGACATTTGAATTTTATGGGGTAGTATGTATAGAGGAGTGGGGAAAAGTGGGTAAATTTATCAGAAAGTGGCAATTAAGTGGAGTATAAGTGGTAAATGGTGAGTATAAGAATTCATTAGATGATAAGGGTAGATTCCTGATACCATCCAGAATTCGTAATGAAATTGAAGGGAATGTACTCATACTTACTCGTTCAGTTGATCGCTGTCTTTGGATTTTTACACCCGGAGAATGGGAGAAGATTTCACAGCTTATTATGGGAACATCATCTATGTTCAGTAAAAGAACCCGTAGTATGCAGAGAAGAATAATTGCTCCGGCTCAGGAATGTGAAATAGATAAATCCGGTCGAATTACAATACCTCCAACTCTTAGGGAATATGCAGACCTCGGTTCAAAGAAAGAGGCTATTATTCTTGGGGTACAGAATTATATGGAACTTTGGGATGTTGATTCATATAACAGCTACCTTATTGACAGTGAGGATGATTTTCTTGAAGCAGCAGAGGATTTAGATAAGCTTTTACAGTCAAGTAATCAGTAGAAAAAAATAAAGGGTGGAAAGGGTCGTTCATGGATATATCGCATAGGTCAGTTTTAAAGGAAGAAGTGCTCGAATTGCTGGCTCCCAGAACTTCTGGTGAGTTACTAATTGACTGTACTCTCGGAGAGGGTGGTCATAGTGAGTGTTTTTTGTCATCTTTCGCTGATCTGAAAATTGTCGGTCTTGATGCAGATACTAGTATTCAAAGTGTCGCAAAAAAACGTCTTGCTGACTATGGGGAACGTATTAGATTTTTTAACGTCTGGTTTAATACATTCTTTAGAGAATATCCACTGGGAGATGAACGACCCGATTCTATTCTTTTTGATCTGGGGATATCTGTATACCATTATGAGAAATCCGGAAGAGGGTTTACTTTTAATAAGGATGAACCTCTGGATATGCGATTAGAGTCCGGACTTGAAATTTCAGCGGCAGATATTGTAAATAACTATCCTGAAGAAGAGCTGGCTAATCTAATCTATGAATTTGGTGAAGAAAAATATTCAAGGAGAATATCCAAAGCCATTTTAAGAGCACGTTCAGAGGAGATGATTATTACTACAAAGCAGCTTGCTGATATTATCTGGAATTCTGTACCTGTTGATTACCGTTATGGAAGAATCCATCCTGGTACAAGAACGTTTCAGGCTCTTAGAATTGCAGTGAATGGTGAACTGGCAAGGCTTAAGACAGCTCTTTCCAGTGCTCTTTCAGTTTTGAAGCCAGGTGGAAGAATGGGGGTTATTTCCTTCCATTCTCTGGAAGACAGGATAGTGAAGCATTATTTTCGGGATAAGGGCAGATCCTGTACATGCCCTCCTGAATGGCCCATATGTAAATGTGGTGGTAAACCTGTTGTTAAAGTACTTACAAAAAGGGCTGTAAGACCCTCAGATATAGAAATTAAGGAAAACCCTCCTTCCCGAAGTGCAAGATTCAGGGTTATTGAGAAATTAATGGACGAAAGCGATTAAGGAGCTGTAAGAAATGAATAAATTATTACTTCTTATTATAGTAGCAACTGTCCCTGGTATAATTTTCCTTACTGTAAGACAGGTTTATAACTATAATCAGGTCGATAAAGAGGTTCATTCCCTGATAATGGATCAGAGGGAGTTGTTTGAGCAGAATAAAAGAATGGTAGCAAACCTGTCTATACTGAGTTCTCCTGGAAGGATTGATGAATTAGCAGAAAATATATTGGAACTGGATAAAATATCTATAGATACAGTAAGAATTGAGATTGAAGCTGAGAGTGAGGCTTTGAATGACTGAAGTTGGCAGAAAACTCTTTTCAGTATCAGATGCCTCTATTAGAGCTGGAGGTTTCTTTGTTTCTTTTGGTGATTCTGATCCTGATATTTTTTCTGTTTTCATAGATTCAAGGGATGTAAGGCCAGGCGGCTTATTTGTTGCTTTACAGGGTGAGATTACTGATGGACATAACTATATTGCTCAGGCTGCCAGTGCAGGTGCATCGGCCGTTATGATATCAGATAAATATTATTCTGATAATTCTGAAGATTTTTCCGGTTCCGGATTTTGCTGCAGTCTGATTGTTGTGGCAGATACTCTTTTGGGTTTTCAAAAACTTGCAGCCAGCTGGGTTGCTGATTTTGAGGATTTAATAAAGGTTGCGGTAACTGGGAGTAATGGAAAAAGTACAACAAAAGAGATGATAGGAGCTATTCTGGCTGAAGAGGGGAGTACTATTATTAATGAAGGTAATCTTAATTCAGAAACTGGTTTGCCCTTATCTGTACTGAAAATTGAAAAGAAACATAAATTTGGTGTTTTTGAGATGGGAATTAATCATCCTGGAGAAATGAAAGCTTTAATTTCTGTTTTTAAACCTGATTATGCTCTTATTACAAATATTGGCACTGCTCATATTGGTTTAATGGGTAGTCAGGAAGCTATAGCTTCAGAAAAATCTGATATTTTTTCAAGTTTCGATAAAAGTAATACTGGTTTTATTTCTGAAGATGATACCTGGTCCGATTATATGGAGAGCCATTGTTCTGGTGAAATTGTTCGATATGGTCTTGATTCTACAGTTGGTGTTGATGGAGTTGTTGATCTTGGTCTAAAGGGTTGGGAGATCCAATATAAGGGTCTTGATATTAATTTAAAACTTGTTGGCAGACATAATTTGTCTAATGCAATTGCTTCAATAAGTATTACCTCTGTACTTGATCTAAGTCCTGACAAAATAAAAAGAGGTTTGGAAAAAATCGAACCATTAAAGGGGAGAAGTCAGATACTTGAAGGAATATATACTGTAATTGAAGATTCCTATAATGCAAATACTGACTCAATGACAGAGATGTTCAGTTTTATTTCGGATTTGGATTGGAAAGGAAGGATTGTTCTTGTTCTGGGTTCTATGAAGGAACTTGGTTCTTCTTCTAATCGAATGCATGAACTGATTGGAGATCTGGCTGTAAATCTTAATCCTGATTTAATTTTCTTTTTTGGGGAAGAGATGAAGATGGCGTATGATAAGGTTTCTGAGAATATCCATTCCATGAAACTTGTTTTTACTTCAGATTATTTTGAACTTGAGAAAAAAGTGCTTGTTTCTCTGAAAGAGGGTGATCTTGTTCTGTTAAAAGGATCTCGTTCAATGGAGTTAGATAAGCTGGCTGATAAAATAGTGGAATCCAGGGAGGTTTCGGGTGTTTAAAGAAATTCTTCTTCCTTTTGTAGATAAATTTACATTTTTAAATATTTTCGAATATTTAACTTTCAGAGCTGCTTATGCAGCTGTAACTGCTCTTCTTATTTCGTTTATTTTTGGTCCTAAATTAATAAAAACTCTAAAAAAAAGAAAAGCGGGACAGGAGATAAGAGAAGATGGTCCAAAAACTCATCTTGTAAAGTCAGGGACTCCTACAATGGGAGGAATTCTTATTCTAATATCTGTTGTTATATCTATTCTTCTTTGGCAGGATCTTGGGAGTTATTTTACCTGGATTTCGCTTTTAGCTATTATTGGTTTTGGGGCAATAGGGTTTGTAGATGATTATCTTAAAGTTTTTAGAAAAAGTTCTGCAGGGTTGCAGGCCAGGTTTAAATTTTCAGCCCAGGTTGTTGTTTCTCTTGTAATAGTAATGATTATTTATTCACAGGATACGGGATATGCAACTCTTCTGTATATTCCTTTTTTTAAGTACCCGGTGCTTAATTTATCTGTTATGTATATTCCCTTTGCAGTAATTCTTCTTGTGGGGTTTTCGAATGCTGTTAATTTGACAGATGGGCTGGATGGACTTGCATCGGGGCTGGTGATTATTGTTGGTCTTACCATGGGAGTTATTACCTATGTTACAGGTAGGGTGGATTATTCTGAGTATTTGATGATTCCATATGTACCCGGTAGTGGTGAACTTATGATTTTAAGCTTTGCCATTGTGGGTGCAAGTATTGGTTTCTTATGGTATAACTCGCATCCTGCAGAAGTTTTTATGGGAGATACAGGATCTCTTTCTTTGGGTGGAACTATTGGTGTTATTGCCTTGTTAACAAAAAAAGAGATGCTTGTAATAATAATTGGTGGTGTATTTGTTCTTGAAGCTGTTTCTGTGATAATTCAGGTTATTTCCTTTAAATTAACAGGAAAGAGAGTTTTTAAGATGGCACCACTTCATCATCATTTTGAATTAAAAGGATGGGCAGAAAGTAAGGTTGTAATTCGATTTTGGATTATTGGTGGTCTTTTCGCAATCTTGAGCCTTTCTACCTTGAAGATACAATAATGAACTATAATTTTTCTGCCGAGCGAATAGAAAGAAACTCCGGAGATTTTATGCTTGCTCTGCTTATGGTTTTATTGGCAGGTATAGGTATATCCGCTTTGTTTTCTGCATCTTATTATTATGGCAGCTATAAATTCGGTGACTCAGGTTATTTTTTTACCCGGCAGTTTGTTTTTATGCTTGTCGGTTCTGTTTTGGCTTTTACTGTTTCGAGGCTTTCTCTTTCTTTTATTTCGAAATTTATTCCTTTGCTATTGTTTGTCAGTTTAATACTGATGCTTGCAACTTTTATTCCTGGAATAGGTCGTGAAATGATGGGAGGGCGAAGATGGATAATTATTGCGGGAAAATCTATTCAGCCTTCAGAGTTTGTAAAACTTACTGTTATTCTTTATCTTTCGAGCATATTTAGTAAAAAACATGAAAAAATACATGATTTTTTTAACAGTGTTCTACCTCCCTTATTAATAGTTGCTGTTTTTACAGCGTTAATTTTGGCACAAAATGATTTTTCCACAGCTGCTTTTGTTATGATTATATCTCTTGTTATGTTTTATGTTGCTGGTGTAAAGTATGGTTATTTTGTTTTTATATTTACTGCAATTATACCTCTTGCCGGAATGCTTCTATTTTCAAAGGAACATAGAGTAAGAAGAATTATATCCTTTCTTGATCCTGGCAGTGATCCTGCAAATGCCGGGTATCAGGTTCTTTCTGCAAGACGGGCTCTTTCCAATGGTGGGTTTTGGGGTGCAGGAATTGGACTTGGTTCCCAGAAACTTGGAGGATTACCGGAAGCTCATTCAGATTTTATTTTTGCTGTAATTGGTGAAGAAGCCGGTATCCTTGGTATTGCTTTTATTATAGTTCTTTTTCTTGCTCTTGCAGTAAGAGGATATGCATTAGCTTTAAAATTTAGAGAAAAGAACCTTTTTGCCTATTTCCTTACATTCGGATTGACTACAAGTATTTTATATCAGGCTTTAATTAATATGGCAGTTGTTTCGGGAATGCTTCCTGTAACAGGAATTACTCTTCCATTTTTTTCTCATGGTGGTTCTTCAGTAATTGTTACATTTATTATGTGTGGTTTGTTGTTTAATTTATCAAGAAATAAAAATTTATTAATGGAGAATTCAGTTGAGTAGTGTAATTCTTTCCCCTGAAGTTTACCCCGGACGTGTAAACAATACCAGGGGACAGTCCGGTTCAAAAAGGATTGAACAGGTTTTTACTGGTTTTATAATATTGCTCCTGGGGATAATAATTGCTGAACTTGGATTTCATTTCTGGTTTGCTCCATCGGTATCAATTGATAAAATTATTATCAGTACTGATTCCAGCTTTATATATTCAGATGATTATTTGTTGGGAAAGGCCGGTATTGGACCTGAGGATACTTTTTTTGATATAAAAACTACTTTAATCGAAAAAAGGTTAATGCTGATACCTGCAATTCAATCAGTTTCTGTAAAGAAAATATTCCCGTCAATTCTTAAGATTGATATTTTTAGTCGTACTCCTGTAGGGTTGTCTCTAATTTCAACTGATACAGGTGTTGTTCCTGCTATGATTGATAGAGAAGGTGTGGTTTTTTTAACAGGTTACAATTTACAATCAATGGATTTACCTGTAATATCCGGTCTTGATTTTCCTGAAATTCGTGATGGGATGAGACTGCCTAAGGACTTATGTTCTTTTCTGGAGGATATGGAAGGAATCAAAAAGTTTTCACCTGATCTGTATGGGTTAATTTCTGAAATTAAATTCGTAAGAAAGGGTGCTGCTGATTTTGAAGTACTTTTGTACCCTAAAAATTATAAAACAAGAATTAGAATCGGTTCGGGTATAGATGAAAAACTGCTTAAATATATAGTAATGGTTCTTGAGGTAATTTCCGGACAACCTGGTATGGAAAAACTTGAAGAAATTGACTTCAGGACTGGTGATATAGTTTATCGGATTCAGGGGGAGTGAAATTGTTGCATGATGATTTAATAGTTGGTCTGGATATTGGATCAACTAAAGTATGCACAGTAATTGGCGAGATCAATGAACGGGGTGCTTTAGAAATTATTGGTGTTGGGATTAGTCCGTCTGAGGGGCTCCGTAGAGGTGTTGTTGTTAATATTGAGTCTACTCTAAGATCTGTATCTGCAGCAATTGAATCTGCAGAAATGATGTCGGGAAGAGAAGTTAATAATGTAATTACAGGAATTGCAGGAGCTCATATTGAGGGTATTAATTCCAGGGGTGTTGTTGCTGTAACTGGAAAAGGAAGAGAGATAAATCAGACAGATATTTTTAGAGTTATCGAGGCTTCAAAGGCCATAGTTATACCTATGGACAGAGAAGTTATTCATGTAATTCCTCAGGAATATATAGTAGATGATCAGGGGGGGATAAAAGACCCTCTTGATATGATTGGAATAAGGCTTGAGTCCGAAGTGCATATTATTACAGGATCAGTTACATCAGCACAAAATTTATTAAAATGTGTAAATCGTTCCGGTCTGAGGGTTGAGGATATAGTCCTGCAGTCTCTTGCATCTTCAGAAGCTGTTCTTTCCAGCAGTGAAAAAGAACTGGGTGTTTTGCTTATTGATTTAGGCGGTGGTACAACAGATATTCTTCTTCATATAGGCGGAGCTCCGTATCACACAGATGTTATTACAATAGGAGGAGATCAGGTTACCAGTGATCTTTCTATAATGCTGAAGACTCCAGCAGATTTTGCTGAAAAAATAAAGCTGGAATCAGGATGTTGTTATCTTCCTCTTGTTGACAAAGATGAGGAAGTTATTATTCCGGGAGTAGGCGGTTGGCCGGCAGCTTCAGTTCCCAGAACAGAATTGTGTAAGATAATTGAACCAAGGATGGTTGAAATTTTTTCAATGGTAAGAAGCCAGCTTGAGAAAAAGGATTATCTTAAGCACCTTAGAGGCGGCGTAGTTCTTACCGGTGGTGGTGCAGCTATGCCTGGTGCTGTAGAACTGGCCAGTCAGATTTTTGATGTTCCTGCCAGAATAGGCATGCCTCCAAGACTTGGGGGGTTATCGGATACATATATGAAGCCTGATTTTACGACTGCTATTGGATTGGTCATGTATGGTTATAATCAGTTTTTATCAGAGGATATAAAAAATCCTCTGCCAAGGAAGGGGAATGAAGGTTTTGCAGATAAATTGAAAAACTGGATGAAAGAGTTTTTCTAGACATAAAATAAATTATTCTTTTGATGTGCTCGGGAGGGGGCTATGCAGATTGAAGTAATTGAAGAAGTAATGGATGTTACTCATGTTAATCAAACAAAGATTAAGGTCATAGGTGTTGGCGGTGGCGGAAGCAATGCTGTAAACCGGATGATCGAAAGCGGTCTGGGCAATGTGAATTTTATTGCAGTAAATACAGATCTTCAGGCTCTTAAGCTATCTAATGCCGAATACAGGATACCTATAGGTTCTAAACTCACCAGTGGTTTAGGAGCAGGAGGAGTTCCTGAAGTTGGAGCACAGGCTGCTTTGGAGAATAAGGCTGATCTTCAGAATATCCTGAAGGGATCTGATATGGTTTTTATTACCGCAGGTATGGGTGGTGGTACCGGTACTGGTGCAGCACCTATTGTTGCTGAAGTTGCAAAAGAGACTGGAGCCCTTACGGTTGCTGTTGTTACAAAACCTTTTGACTTTGAGGGTAAGAAAAAGATGAAACTTGCAGAGGAAGGTATTAGAAAACTTCGTGAAGCGGTTGATACTCTTATTATTATTCCAAATCAATATCTTCTTAAAATAGTTGAAAAACGCACACCCATCAGAGAAGCTTTTCTTATGGCTGATGATGTTCTTCGTCAGGGAGTTCAGGGAATCTCTGAGCTTATTACTATTACCGGAGAAATTAATATCGATTTTGCAGATGTCAGAACTATAATGAGTGGACAGGGTGATGCACTTATGGGGATTGGCCAGGGGGCCGGTGATAATCGTGCTGTTGATGCAGCTACAAATGCAATAAATAATCCTCTTCTGGAGGATGCAAGAATGGAAGGCGCCAGAGGGATTCTTATCAATATTACCGGCGGTGCAGATTTTTCACTTACAGAATATGATGAAGTAATTAAAATAGTTACGGCAAATGCAGATGAGGATGCTCTGATTATTCCTGGACAGACTATTGATGAAGATATGGGTGATCAGGTTCAGGTTACTGTTGTAGCTACTGGTTTTAGTAATGATCTGGCTGTTAGTGATTCAACTGAAGTTCCGGAACCTCAGAATGACGTAATTAAATACAAAGACTGGCTGGACCTTCAGAAAGGACTTTCCCATGGGGGCAGTCATGGAGGGTATTTGTCAGGAAGGAACAGAGCAGAAGTTGACCTTGGGATACCTGCAGTTTTACGTGAAAAAAAGGCAGTTGGTCAGGACGGCTAGATGGATATACTGACTGTAAGAAAGGAATATGAAGATTATCTTTTTCTCGAATTAAGGCTTTCACCGCTTACACGTGAAACTTATGCCAGAGAAATAGGTCGTTTTTTTGTTTTTCTTTTGAAGTCAGATCTAAATCCTGAAAATTTAAAGAGTAATAGTTTAATTGAATATCTATCAATTCTGCACAATAATGGTCTTGATCCTGTTACTATTGCTAAAAGTCTTAGTTGTTTACGTTCATTTTTTAGATTTATGAATTATGAGGGTTATCGTCAGGATAATCCTACTGATAAGATTGAATCCCAGCGGGTCGACTCTCCTTTACCGGAGGTTCTTTCTGTTGAGGATATTGATAAATTTTTGAACTCGATTTCTACAGAGACTCCTTTGGGTGTAAGAGACAGAGCTTTGTTTGAGCTTATATATTCCTGCGGGCTCCGAATTTCAGAAGCTGTAAATCTTACAATGGGTAATCTGTTTTTTGATGAAGCACTTATTCGGGTTCATGGCAAAAGGGATAAGGAGAGACTGATTCCTTTTGGTTCCCAGGCTGAAAAATGGTTGAAACGTTATATTAAGGAAGTAAGACATATTTTTGTTAAACATAATGTTCCTGATGATCATCTTTTTCTGAGTATTAGAGGAAGAGGTCTATCCAGGAAGGGTATCTGGAAACGGTTTAAAGAAATCAGAATAAAATCAGGAATAGATGCCAAAGTACATACATTACGGCATTCTTTTGCAACTCACCTTATTCATGGAGGAGCAGATCTTAGGGTTGTTCAGGAGCTTCTGGGTCATTCAAATATAACAACAACACAGGTCTATACACATGTTCAGAATAGTGATCTTCAGGAGAATCATAATATGTTTCATCCTTTAAATGAGGATGATTCTGAATCAGAATTCCATATTTCCCCATATGTTAAAGAGGGGGCAGTTTAAAATGAAAAAAAATATCTTTATACTTTTTCTTGTTTTGATCTCTATACTGTTTTTTTCCTGTAATAAGACAAGGGCAAAAACTCTTGAAAGACTTTTATCAGGAGAATCCGGTGATTATCAAAATGAAAAGATTTCCCAGGAGAGAATCGAGGAGCTGGAAAGAGGAATAAAGGAATACAGCAAAGATGTTGACAGGGTAGTTACTGCAAATGCTGAAATTGGTGTTTATTATAGAATGCTTGCTTTAGAGTATATAGATTTCAAAATGTACAAGCTTGCTCTGGAAAATCTGGAAAAATCAATGGAATATTATCCAACAAATCCTGTATTAAGTTATTTTGCCGGTTTATCCAAAGCTAATATTGCCAGAGCAGAAGTAGACAGCGATAAGGGTTTGTTTTTATTTCACGAAGCAGAAGCTTATTATAAGACAGCTATAAGGCTTCGTCAGACATATACTGATGCCTTGTATGGTCTGTCTGTTCTTTATATGTTCGAACTCTACAGCCCTGAAGATGCCGGACCTCTTCTTGAGAAAATTTTATCGATAAATTCTCAGGACTGGGAAGCTATGAGTCTTTATGCCCGGTATATGGTTGTTATAGGAGATATAGATACTGCAATAGAACTTTATAATGAAATAGCTGAAAAAGCCTGGGATGATGGTATGAAAGAGCAGGCCGCGGTAAATCGTGATTCCCTATTGGCAGGTAGATTATGAGATTAGATTTGCAACAGCTTTTTATAAGCAGAATACCTTGTTTAAGCAGTTCTGAGAAGATTCAAATATCCGGACTTTTCCCTTTCCTGAAGGATCTGCTGAATATAAAAAACTCTGATCTGGAATATATTCTTAATCGAAAACTACCAGGAAAAATATTTAATCCAAATGCCCTTCTTTATGAATCAGAAAGAATAGCAAATTTTATTATTGATTCAGATATAGAGGTAATTACCTTTAATAGCAGAAATTATCCTCCTCTGTTGAAGGAAATATTTAATCCCCCTTATCTTCTCTATAAAAAAGGCGGAATGTTAAATAATGAAATTCCTGCAGTTGCTGTAGTTGGAACAAGGAATGCTTCGAAAATAGCTTTGAGAGCAGCTTATAATTTAGGTCTGGAGATTTCAAACTATAAATTAAATATGGTTCTTCT
>DAOWEB010000057.1 GCA_030638735.1 Spirochaetaceae bacterium | reverse complement strand
TCTAAGTCTTTCCCTTTAAAACAATAACTTTAAACACAGATTTTCATGTTATTTAGCCAAGGTTAAATTTCGTTATTGAATTTAAAGGTAATAAGGGTTAGATTTTATTAATAAGTGTAAATCTCTAATTTACTGTTCAAATCCTAATGCATCCATTATTTTAAAAAATATATCTGTATTTTGATAAATACCGGTAAAACTTTCAGCTCCAGGACCATATGCAAATACCGGAACCATAACTGCAGAGTGATCATCAGTAGAAAATTTAGCTTCGATCTTTTTATTTTGCACATTCCCATCTGTTAAAGTTAGTCCTCCTGTTTCATGATCTGCAGTAACAATTACTAAAGTTTCACCATCTTTCTTTGCAAATGCAATAGCTTCAGCAATGGCATTATCAAAATCAATCAACTCAGTTGTTACATATTCGATATCATTATCATGCCCACCCCAATCAATTTGGGAACCCTCAACCATTAAGAAAAAACCTTTTTTGTTTTTACTTAAAGACTGAATAGCTTTTTGTGTTGATAAAGGCAACATATTTCCTCGACCCTTTCTATATTCAGGATCATGCTCATATGCTGTAAAAACTGCAAATCTCCCTTCGCTTTCTGAATTAAAATTCTCAATTCCATCAATAATCCGGTAATGCTTTTTCTTTAAAGAATCAATCAGATTTAATTTATCTTCCCGTTTCATAAAATGTTTCTTCCCTCCACCAATAAATAGATCAATATCGACATCTAAAAAATCTCGTGCTATATTTTCATAATTATACCGTGAAGTATCGTGTGCAATAAATGATGCAGGTGTTGCATGTGTAATTGCACTTGTTGATACTAATCCTGTGGATAATTGATAATCCTCAGCATATTCTAATATAGTCTTTATTGTGTTTCCTAAGGAGTCTGTTGCTATATGGCCGTTATTAGTTTTATGCCCAGTGGATAAGGCCGTACCACCGGCTCCGGAATCTGTAATATAATTATTAGCAGAATATGTTTTATGAAAACCAATAATTTTAAAACGCTCTAAACTCAATGGTTTATCTGTAACCGACATGGCTGCATATATTTGAGTAACTCCCATTCCATCACCAATTAACAAAATAACATTTTTTGGTTTTTTTGATTCCTTGCATGATGCAAATATTAGTGCTGTAATTAATAGATATATTGTCAACTTTTTCATTACTCATACTATTTTCTCGATTATGCGTATAGCTACTAAGTTAAATTTAAGAATGAGGCCGTCCAAAAAGTCTTGTTAGAGATCATATTTTTTCTAATTAAGAACTTTTTGGGCAGCCTCATAAACATCAAGTTATTTATTTCTGCAAATTTTAATACCCCTGACGAAGGATTTTCAATATTAAGTGCTCCTTCCATCGTTTGGATAAACTTTGCAGGAAATTCAATTTATTTAGCCTCAGTATAAGTAACAACCAATTCAGGCGGTGAAGCTCCTGCTTCGGTTGCATTATCATCATATGATTCAGCTTCCCTGTGGATTTTTGCAGTCTCATCATTTGTAAACTGAAAACCTATAGTATTTCCTGAAGCCCATCCTGCGAGATCAATAATTTCTTGTACTATTGCTTTTAAATCTGGGGTTGCTTGATCCGGGCCTTTTTCTTGCTTAACCGCCCATATCGGTGCTTGCCAGTTCACTGTCGCTGTTGTGCTAGGGCGACTAGAGATGTCAAAAAGAACCTCAGTGAATGGGGCAGAGGTGTTGGCTTCCTGAATTCCCCATATGTCAATAGGTAGTACGCCTTCTGTATTAGTATCGTCAGCAGTAAATTGAATATATGCATTGGTTATGGTTGCTCCTACAGGAATTTGAATATTTCTAAAAAGAATACCTACTACTTGTTGCATAGCACTATCTTCAGTACATAATTCAAGGTCAGAACTGTGTAATTCCACTTCTCCATCGGGATGAGTCTCAAATGCTCCTCTGTATTCTTCAGCATCATCACACGAATCAGCTACAGCCACTGTTATGGTAGTTCCAATTTCAACAGTAAACAAAACGCCAGTTGATGTTTCACTATCAACCGTAACTGTAACATTACCTGTAGTTGCTCCAACAGGCACAGTAGTAGTAATAGATGTAGCTGTAGAAGCAGTTACTGTAGCTGCTGTTCCATGAAAGCTTACCGTATTATCCGCAGGTGTAGCACTAAAGTTTGTGCCAGTAATGGCAACTGTAGCCCCAACTTCACCACTTGTTGGATTAAGAGAAGTAATGGTTGGTATAACGGCAGGCACTGTCACTGTAAATGAAGAACCAACCGATGTTTCACCTCCTACAGTTACAGTAACATCACCTGTAGTTGCTCCAACAGGTACAGTAGTGGTAATAGATGTAACCGTAGATGCAGTTACTGTAGCTGCTGTTCCATTAAAACTTACCGCATTATCCGCAGGTGTAGCACTAAAGTTTGTGCCAGTAATGGTAACCGCATCGCCTACCTCGCCACTACTTGGGCTTATTGTCGCAATAGTAGGTGTTAATATGGGATCATCATCATCTTTACACGACCATAATCCAATGCACAATGCCATGCTCATATACAATATGAACGACTTTTTTGTAATTGTTGTTAATTTTTTCATAAATTTAGTTTTTAGTTGTTTATAAATAAAAAATATTAATTGATTATTCTATACCAAGCTACTTTGTAGCTTTTATCTTTCAAGTTACAATAACACTTCAATTGCATTATAAACCTTGATATTATTAACATTTCGCCTATTTTTTATATATTTTATATGTAGTAATTTTTGTTCTTAGAAGATACATACCCGAAGGTAAGTTAGACACATCAATTACAATGCTTCTCTCACTACTATTGATAAGTTTAACGAATGAACTAAAATCCTTCCCCTGCGTATTATAAATTCTAATTTCTGATAATTCTGAATGATTTCCTTTTATTGTAATTTGACTGCTTGTAGGATTAGGATACGCAAGTATTACTGCATTTAAATTATATTCTTCAACAGAAACACTGGGATTTTTACTAAGTGTTAAAGTATCGAATTGAATATTATTTTCGTCGTATACCTTAAAATTCAAATCATACCCGTCAATATCTACTTTACAATAATGAAATTTTTTGGCAGCAGTTTCTAACCAGGAAGCTGTTCCAGGTGTATAAAGAGGAGCTCCGGCTCCACCACAAACAATTTGACATCTTCCCTGATCAGAATTACTACCATATTCGGCTACAACAATTCCATTCTTCTGCACAGGCTTAGTTCTTTCGTACATATGATCATGCCCCGAAAAAATCATATCTACACCGTAAGTATCAAAGGCATCAAACCATGTATCCATTTTATAATCCATTTCTCCTGCATGACTTCCTGTGGTATAGAAAGGCCTGTGAAACCATATAAACTTCCACGTTTTATCTTGATTTTCCTGTAAAACATTAAGAAGCCAATTATACTGTGTACTTACACTTGTTCCTGTTTTGCTTTCTTCTGTATTTAAACAAATAAACACTGCATTCCCAAATGTAAATGAATAATAATATTCCGTATTTGAAGGATTTTCCGGTAAAGTAAAAATATTAGGATAAATAGTTTCTCCATTTCCTTTGCACTCATGATTACCAATAGTATGATATATTAAATTATTTTCCAGAAAATCGTCACCATAATCGAACCATGCATTCCAGTCTGCATTATCACTCCCATCATTTACAATATCACCCGTAAAAAGGGTGAAATCTGTATTGTTAGTATTTGCAGCATTCGAAACATTTTGCCAATCTGCTACATAAGTCCGACTGTCTCCCATAGCTAAAAAGGAAAATTGTGAGCTGGCCGTATCTACCGAACATAAATAGCTTTTTTCCTCAGTCCATGCCTTCATTTGAGAATCGTATAATCTGTAATATATTGTTGAATCTGCTTTTAATGAAGGGAAATTATAATCATAAAAATAATCCTCATAGCCTGCTCTTTTTAGGCCCGGGGAAAGGCCCATCTCATACAAATTTGTATACCCCCATTTAATAGTATCATTAATTCCTTCACTTTTCCATGTTACAGTTAATCCATTTAACGGATTTAAACTACTACCAAAACGAATGTGCTCAACACTAATTGGAATCTCTGAAGAAGCTTCGAATATCACATCAAATCCAACATCACTGCTAGTAATGGAACGTTGATGGACTTCAACAACAAAAGTATTTGAGCCTTCAATTATAGAACTAACAGGAATACTTATTCTCTGATAAATACCTTCTGTGCAAGAAGAATTTGTTATAGTAAGATAATCTATTAATCCAGTCGGCATTATGTCTGACCTGTATATTTCATCACCATTCAAATAAACTACAGCACCATCATCAACCATTAAAGATAAAACGAACTGTGCTTCATCTCCTGAATGTGAGTAATTAAATGTTTTACGAAAATAATATGTTGTATATCCTGAAGAAAGAATTGTATTTAAAGGAACTCCTGAGATTGATCCAAATCCTAATGGAGATACTCCATTACTCCAGGAATTATCATCAAAAGAGGGGGCTTGCCACTCAGTTCCCTGATCTGAACCATTATCTAAATACTTCCAATTATCACCTGTGTCAATAATAGTCTGTCCAAAAGAATTTATAGAACTAGATAAAAAAAGCACAATCAAGATAATTGAACCTCTTAATGACCGTTTATTATTCATATTTTTCAAAATTTCATGCATCTAAATTTAATTTACTAAGAGCACCGATTAGTTACGCCTGCTACAAATATTCTATTTATAAATACCACAATGAGATATTATTTAACCTCAGTCTTTTTACCTGTATCATCTACTTTGTACAGTGTTTCACCTTCTATTAATAGTGCTTTTGATACTTCAGGTGAATTTATATCTACCGGATGAATAAGGTCTGTTCGTACTACTTTCCCATTATAATCTGTCGATATTTCATCAACTATTGTATGTCCGACAACCACTCTCTCCGATTCATAATATTCCAGAAGATTATTTACTTCGTTTATTGTGGCTTTAGGATAATATTTATAGTCTTTAACTAATCCACGATACCATAATGGGCCAAACCTGCCAAATATAAAGTTAGGAACGGTCAAAGTATCATTCTCTAAGTCAGCTCCAAAATTGGTTCGTGCTACTTGATTAATATCCGCCAGACTCAATTCCTGATTTAACACAATAGGGCTTATACCTGCATGCACAAACAGATTATCACCAATCTTTTCTATTATATTTTTAGAGTACATCCACCGGCCTAACTCATTATTTACATTATAGAAATCCTTTTGGAGTATCCCTAAATCCCTGGCTAAACGAACATATTTATCATCAACATATTTCCAGTTACCCTTCATATTCATTACTTCATGATTCCCCAGTATAAAGTGTACATGCCCACCTGCTGCTGTAGCTTCCTGTTCCAGTTTATAAATAAGCCATAAAACCTGTGTTACATAAGCACCACGATCAACAAAATCTCCGTTTAATACCAAGTGCCCGGTTTCATAAATCCAATTTAAATTTTCGTCTGTTATTTTATTGCCAATAAGTAAATTAACAAATGAATAATAATTCCCTTCTATATCTGAAACAGCAAATATTTTATCTGCTTCCTCATAAAAAGTAGGTAGAGAATGAATGTTTGGATTCAATTTAACGTAAAAATGATCGGGTATTTGATTGGGAACTTGCACAAGCAGGCTGTCAACATTGTTTACAATAGTCTCAAAAATTTCATCATGTTGATTAATCGTGATAATTCTAACATTCTCATCTTCATGAAAAACATATGGGCCATCGATATAGTCAATATCATCTTTAGGTATAATACGTGGCCCCATATCTTTATCATTGTTACATGAACTAATTATTAGTATGATAAATAGAAGAAATAAAATATTTGTGTTTTTTGTAATTGTTTTCATAATGAAATTCTATTGTTATCTATTTGATAATAAAAAGAAAGTAGATAAATTACTTAATCAATGATGATTTTAAAAAGGAGGCTGTAGAATTTAACATTTCAACAGCCTCATCACCCTCACCCCTAAAATTTAAACCCAAATTTTATATTATTCTATCTATTCATAAACAATTGTTAATTCAGGGGCATAATCTCCATCAAAAGTAGCAGCTTCTCTTCCTTGATCCTTTTCCGTTGCAGTAGCACTAATACCGGTAGGTACCATAATAATACTTAAACTATTTCCTGAAACCCAATCTACTCTATTCACAATCTCTTGTATAATACTAGCTAAATCAACAGTTTTTTGAGCGTCTGTAACATCATCTTGAATCCATGCAGGAATATCCCAAACGGCATTCGCTGTAGTTTTTGTTCTACCTGCTACAGTATACGCAACAGCTGGATCAAAGACTACAGAGTTTCCTGCATTTTCTCCATAAATCGTCATCTGACATTCTAAATCTCCATCACTCTCAGACATAAACTGGATACTGGCTGATTGAATTGTAGCACCTGCTGGAATGGTAATTCCATTATACCTAAGGCCAATTACTTGTAATCCATTATCAGGAGTGCCAGATGTATCAAATTCTCCTAACTCCAGGTCAGAACTTCCAGTATCATTAACCTGTCCATTTACAATGTTTTCTTCTATATCGTCTAATTCTGCAGTAATTGGAACAACTAAAGTAATTAGGCTAGTAATTGTAAACGAAACGGTATCTGATGTCAGATTACCTACAGTTACTGTAACGGGGCCTGTAGTTGTGCCAACAGGTACAGTAGTGGTAAGAGTTAAATGAGTAGAAAAGTCCGTAATATTGACTGCAGTTACTGTAGCTGCTATTCCATTAAAACTTACCACATTTTCTGCAGCTGTAGTGCTAAAGTTTCTACCGGTAATGGGAATCTCATCACCTTCCATCCCACTAGCTGGGTACATTTCTGTAATAACAGGAGGATATATGTCAGCATCACCTATTTCTAAATCATCTGTACACGACCATATTCCAATGCACAATATTCCAATGCACAATATTCCACTCATACTTAATACGAGTATTTTTTTAGTATTTATTAATAATTTCATCATAATTTTTCTTTTTAATAATTATAAACCAAGCCTGTAAATAGATTTGTTTTATATGTGAATGAGCTTAAAAAGGAGGCTGTAAATTGGTATTTTACTGCCTCTCTTTTTATACCCAAAATCAACCTAAAAAACTTAATCTGCATTATATAGATTTATTCATAATAATTAATATCCGGGATTTTGTTCTATATTACTGTTTACCTGGATTTCATCAATAGGTATTGGAAAAATCGTTTTATAATAGTCATACTTAATTTCCAAAGGAGTCGTAATATCCCAAACTCTGTCACATTCCTTTCTTACAATATCTTTCTTGTTTCTAATAAGGTCAAAAAATCTATGGCCTTCAGCAACAAATTCTTTTCTTCTCTCAAGTAAGATTCTATCCAGATTAACATTTACCAAATCTACCGTAGCTGCAGGATCAGCACGTTCAACGATAGCATTCAAATATATTCTGGCATTTGTAACATCCGATTCTTTAATAGCAGCTTCTGCAGCTATTAAATACACTTCTGACAATCTAAACACTGGAACGTCATTAGTTTGCGAAGTGTTTGTTAAAAAAATACCCGAAACAATATCTGCCCTGGTATTACCTTCACCAGGATACTTAAGAACTCTTCCCCAAGTACTTGTATCATCAGTACTATATTGATTTTTATATAATAATTCTCTACGAATATCATTAGGGTAAGTAGCCATAAGATCGATAAAATCTTGCGTTGCTACAAACTGTCCATACCCTTCAGGATCGGATAGGGCACCAACACCTGTACTTCCTCCATCATCTGTCGAAGTATTAATAATTGAAAAAATAGATTCACTAGTAGATTCCTTACCCCATGAGTCAACATATTCATCTCTTGGGATAAGAGAATATGGGCTATTTTTTATTATATAATCTGCAACTTGATACGCATTTGCATTATCTTCCATATACAAATATACACGAGCTAATAAAGTTTGCGCTGCCCAATTGTTAACTTCACCATGTTCTCCTAATTCTGTAGAAACGGGAAGTAAAGTAATTGCATTGTTTAGATCAGCTATAATTTGGGCATATGCTTCTGCAACAGTATTCCTTGACATTTCTGCTTCCGGGACAATAATTTCAGTCACAATAGGAATTCCTGGCGATGCTCCATTATCATGAGAATATTGCCTGGCAAACATTCTGCAAAGATCAAAATGAGCAAGTGCTCTTACAGTATAGGCTTGCCCTTTAACGGAATTTAATCGATCAGTATCTGCTGCAGGAACTTCAATATTGTCAGCTATAGATAAAACATTATTGGCTGCTCTGAGTACTTCAAAAGGCTTATACCAGGTACTATTACTGAAATCATTAGAAGCCGTATATCTGTATCTATACTCATCATCCAAACGTCCTTTTTCAACAGTTTGCATATCATCTCCACGAACATCATTTCGCGTAATTATTGTAGAGTTATAGTATGATTTACTTGACATGAGGTCATACGCACCAAGCATTACCATTTCCAGATCCGCAACGGTTTTAATAGTTTCCGGTGATTGTTGTATAACAGGTTCAGGAGTCAAAAAATCTTCACCACAAGATTGAATTGCAAATAGCACGACAATCATTAATCCTTTTATAATAATTTTAATTTTATTCATATTTTCTATATGTTTAAATTTTAATATTTAAAAGCCAATTTCAATACCTGCAGTTATTGTCCTAACATTTGGTATTTCAAAGTACACATATCCGTTTGCTTTTTGTTCAGGATCACAAAGGTCTTGTTCGGCCCAGGTTAGTAAGTTTGTAGCCTGAACATAAACAGTAGCTCTTTTAACATTAATTTTTTGAGTAAGAGTTTCCGGTACATTATATGATAACATAATATTTTTTAAACGAATATAACTGTTGTCAAATAAAAAACGACTTGAATATTCCGAAGAAAGATTATTACCTTGCCAAATGCGTTGTGGATGTTCAGCATTATCGCCGGGCTGTTGCCATCTGTCGAGCGAACCTTCTTGTATTGCATATTTACTATATGCACCATCGTTCCACGATTTATAACCTGAGGCATACCATATTTTTCCTCCAACTGAAAAATTGAACTGAAACGATAAGTCAAATCCCTTATAGCTAAAGCTATTACCTAAGCTACCATAAAAATCAGGTTCTGCATTACCAACAACAGTAGCACCAGCTTCTTCGTAAACTCCTGTTTTCTCACCGGTTACATTCCCTTCATCATCAACAATATACCACTGAGGAGTTCCATCATCAGGATTAACTCCTGCCCACGCCGGAACATAAAATGAATAATATGATTCACCCTCTCTTCTTATATATCGCGACGAAAAAAGATCTTTTCCTTCGTTAAGTTTCGTTATTTCATTCTTTTCTATTGTTAACATAATTGTTGATCTCCAGGTTAACTCTCTGGATTGAATATTGGTTGTTCTTAATTCAAGTTCATAACCTGAATTTTTCATATTCCCAATATTTGCCCATGTGCTTGAGAAACCAGTAATGTAAGAAATATCTTTTTCTAGTAAAAGATCATTGGTATTTCTTAAAAAGTATTCAAATGACCCACTAATTTTTTCTAATAATGTAAATTCAAAACCAACATTCAAGGAAGCATTCTTTTCCCAGGTAAGATTTGGACTTGAAAGTTGATCTTCAATTGCTGCCTTTTTTCCATTATATGATTCTTCATATGTATAAAGAGCTAAATGTCCATAAGCATCAGTAGGAAGATTTCCATTCGTCCCATATGATGCCCTTAATTTAAGATCATTAATAATGCTTAAACTTTCCATAAAATTTTCGCTGGATATTCGCCAGGCACCCGATACAGACCAGAAGTTTGCCCAACGTTCATTTACACCAAGTTTAGAACTGCCATCCCTACGAAAACTAGCCGACATATAATACCTGTTTTTAAAATCGTAGTTTAATCTTGATAAATAAGATATCATTGATGTCACTCTTTCATCTCCACCTGCTTCTTTAGGGCTTTCAGTTGCTCCAATATTTGTTAAAGTTTCATTAGGAAACTGTATTGCTAACACCCAGTAATTTGATTTGGTATTCTTTTCTACTTCATATGCTGCAATTAGATTTATATGATGAAGATCCATAAATGTTTTATCGAACGTAAAAAGGTTCGACGAACTCATTTTTATGTTTTTTATATTTGTATTTGTTACATTTCCACCATCTTCATCACCACCTTTGGATTCAGGAGAATAATATTCTATTTCATCGTTATTTATCCTATCATAACCATTTGTGGATCTAAATGTTAAGAATTCAAACGGTCTAAACTCAATAAATCCGGTATTCATACTTCTGTACAAATGTGAACTTCTTTCGCTTAGTTTAGTTTCTCTTAAAAAATTACGGTATCCATCATGTATTTCTTCTTTAAGTTCTCCATTAGCATCATAAGGGCCTTCGGATGGAAAAACGTTTCTGGCATAACTGTAATATGGATTGTAATAGCTAGTACCTGCTCTTACAATATTTTGATCAGAATATGAATTTAATATATTCAAACCCACAGAAAACATTTTATTCATTTTGTGAGTTAAATTTAATCTTCCTGAATATCTTTTATAATCAGAGTCCATAGCTACACCTACTTGATCAAACACACTACCTGATAGAAAAAACTGTGTTTTGTCGGTTCCGCCAGATGCAGATAAAACAGTGTTGGATGTTGTACCGGTTCGAAACAATGCATCAAACCAATCAAAATACCCTTCTTCGGGCATGTTGTAACCATTAGATTCCATTTCTGCATCAACATCGAAACCAGCAGGTGCATTTCCTGATGCAAGATAATTTTCCATTGATTCGCGATGAAGCATTGTAAATTCCTCACCTGACACTTGTTTAAAGTTATCAACAGCAAAATCTGAAACACCGTAGCTTGTTTTAAATGAATATGTTGCTTCTCCTTTACGGCCTTTCTTAGTTGTTATTAATATAACTCCATTCGCTGCTCGCGATCCATAAAGAGAAGCAGCGGCGGCATCTTTCAGTACGGTAATAGATTCTATATCACTTGTTGGAATAGCTGACATAGTATTTCCCGGATAATTATCTCCACTGGCTCTAGTATGGAGTGAGCCTGAAAATACAGGAACTCCATCAATTACATACAATGGAGAATTACTAGCACTAATTGATCCCATACCACGTATGCGAACTTGAGAAGCAGAACCAGGCTGTCCACTAATATTGGATATCTTTACGCCAGAAACATTTCCTATAAGCGCCTTTTCAACAGATGATACCGGCACTCTTTGAATACTTTCAGCTTTAACAGTAGCTACCGAACCTGTAAAGGATTTTTTTGTAGTTGTTCCATAAGCTATAACCACCACCTCGTCAAGGCTAACTGTTGTTTCTTCCAGTGTTACATCTATAACTTCCCTTTGATCAATAGGTATTTCCTGGGTTTTCATACCTATAAACGAAAAGACTAAAATGTCGTTTTCATTTGAAGCAGTAATGCTATAAGCCCCATTTATATCAGTAATAGTTCCTATTGATGTACCT
>DAOWEB010000354.1 GCA_030638735.1 Spirochaetaceae bacterium | reverse complement strand
GGTAAATAACATCATTAAAATATTCATCATCAATATATGCAGTACCCGTAAAACCAGCAATATATTTAAAGTTGAAGTCAGGATTTAATAAAAACTCTTTCCATTTCTTTAAACTTGTATTTTCTTTACTACGCCCTTCAATTTTGTTGTAAATATGATGGGCTTCATCATTTAATACTAAAGTTTTTTCGCCATAACCTTGAAAACTATCCTTGATTGATGAACCTGTTGTTTCATAAGCTGCGTGAATATTTTCAACACAAATATCACCCTCTTTAATTGTTACATCTGCTGATTTAATAGATGGGTTTTTCCATTTTGCATTTTCAGGAATTGCCTTTACCAATTTGCTGTCAGAGCTTAAATCAATAAATTTCTCATTTAAACCATCTTCAATTGTCAGTGATGGGCACAGAACTAAGACCCTGTCTACCAATCCAAGACCAAGCATAATTTGAGCAATACCATAAATTACATAACTTTTTCCTGTTCCTGTTGCAAGATCGATTGATGCAGAAAGTTTGTTTGGTATTTGTAAGTGATGTAGGTAATCATCTAAATATGAGTAACGATTTTTCAATTCTACATTTGCATTATTATTCCAGTTCTTTTCTACTAAATTGGTAGTGTTTTTATATAATCCTGATGCCAAAAAAATTATAGTATCTATTATCGCTTCTTTCTGATACTGTCTGCCGTTTACTAAAATATCTAAATATCTATCCCAATCTTGTATTGGAAGTTGAATAGGGTCAAAGTTTTTATCAACTCTCAAAATAAGGTCTGACGTTTTATATTGTTTTATTTCTTCCATATTACTTTATCTCAAACTTTTCTTTAAACTCGTTTCCGTAAATATCAACGTAGATAATCATTAAATTCTTTCCACATTCTTTTTTCGGGATAATAGGTAAATTAATCTCTTTGGTTTTCTTCAATTCTTCACTTACATTTTCATCATCTTTCATACCCTTCTTCTTTGGTAATAAATCTTCGGCAAAATAGTATTCGTCCATATCAAAGGCTTGTCCATCAAAATCCTTGTCAATTAGAACCATCGCCAAACTTTCAAGATTTTCTAACTCTTTCCCTTTGTCATCTTCGCTAAAATCAGAATGAAATTTTTTGATGCTGATTTTTACATCTTTTTTGGATGTTGTTACTTTTGTTTCAACTTCGGGTTGTTTCATAAAATGGAAACCAATAGCATCTTCCAAATCGTTTACATTCTTTTTACTTTGTGGTTGTCTGAATTTCTTGAATTGAACTTTATGAAGTTCTTTAATAATATGGTAAGGAACTTTTAGGAAGTAATAACGGACTTTATCAATCTCATAATAATCGCTTATAAAGTCAACATAGCTTGCCGGTGCTACGATGTAGATTCTATCGCCAACTTTTTTGCCTATGTTAGAATGTAAGTTATGTAAGTATTCTTCATCGACAGATGCGTCTTTAAACTCCCAATATGGCCAAATTAAGGCATAATATCCGTCTTTGCGTTCTCCATTTATTTTTATGCCGCTAATTGTTTTTTTAATTGGCTCAATTTCAAAAAGATTAAGAACAAAGTTTGAATATTCTGAACTTTTCAGATTAAATACCTTTTCAAGGTCATATTGACCTGTATTTACCGTGATAAAACTTTTTGCTGCTTTAGTAAATTTCTTATTTGGTTCATCAAGAGATTTGCCTTTTTCAATATTTAAAATACGTTTCTGAACAGTATAAAATGATAATTTACCAATATCACAAGAAACCCATTTACGATTTAATTTTTCAGCGACTGCTGCTGTTGTGCCAGAACCACTAAAGAAATCCAATACTAAATCACCTTGTTTTGTAGCTGTTCTGATAACTCTCTCGAGCAATTGTTCTGCATTTTCTGTAGGATAACCAGTAGTGAAAGTATACCCAGGGATATCTGTCCAATTTGAGTCTAAATTTACTTCATCTTTAGGCTCGATCCAATACTGAAGTTTATCAGTATTAGGATTAACTCTTAATTTCCCCTGTTTATACTTTTCGTCAGCCTGGTTTTGTGGGAAAGTAAAATGTCTTCCAGATGGAGGGTAATATGTTTTACTTTCCACTATCAGAAATCTAGGTCCTGGGATTCCTGCGGAATCCATAGCGTGCCAATACCCTTGTTTTTGCTTATCAAGTTTTTTTAGAACATCTACATATTTAGAAGTATCCGAGTTTCTATAAACATATATATGGTCTACTGCATTTGGGATATTTCTTCTTCCTTTTTTTGTAACATTCTTTTTTACTCGACTAACTATTAATTCATTAACACAGTTTTGCTTCCCAAATATTTCGTCTAGAGTAAGTTTTACATAATGGCCAAAATGATAACCTTGACGAACAAATAACCAGCCGTCTTTTGTAAGGATTTCTTTACTTACAATAAGTCTCTTTCTAATAAATTCTACAAATTCAGCACCTTTTGTTTTTGCACTGTATGCTGCTTGACCTACATTTCCATCATACTCATCACCTGTCCCAAAAGGAGGATCTATATATATTAATTTTACTTTGCCCTTTATTTTATCTTTTATTAATGGGTCTGTGTTTTCATAGATTGTTTTTAAAAATTGCAGATTGTCACCAAAGGCAATAATATTACGCCAACCATCTTCCCAAATTTTACGTTTACCATTGAATACTTTCTCTATTTGTAAAGGAACAGGGAATACACCATCTTCATTAGCTAAAACATCTTCCTTTCGCATTTTACCACCATAAACCAACTCATATTCCTTTTGCTTTGCAGGAAATAACTTGTATTTGTAGTCATCAGGAATATTTTCTCCCTTTTGCAATCTTTCGATTAAGTCCTGTATTTCGTATTTTGATAAATTTGCATTCATATTACTAAAAGTCCCTCATTTCTCCAATTTACTTAAAATTGTTATAGCTTCCATATCAAATTTTGAAAAAGCAAACCAATTCTTCCCCAAATCTTTCAAACTTGCACCAAAGTGATAAACTTGTTTTTCATCAATAATTAAAAACCTATCGTGAGAAGAATTGAATTTATTTATGGTTATAGGATTATACTGAGAATTATATTTTTCTAAATCCAATTTAATCTGGTTTGTTATATTTTTAGAATAGATGGTTACTTTTACTTTTTGATTTTTACTAAAAAGTGTGAGCACTGTTTCATCAATATAATTGTCAATTAATGTAATTGTTTTTTTTGCTTTTTTTATTAAAGCGGATATAAACACATAAGCATCAAAAATTTGTCCTTCAAAGAATATACCTTGTTTGGGTTTTATTTCTTTTGCTTCAATTGCATTAAAAACCTTTTCAAAATTCTCGTCATGCTTAATAAGTTTCTGTTCTATATAATTAAATTTTTGAAAAATAGCTGCATTTTCTGATAAAAATCTGCGCATACCTACAAAAGCATTTATTATTCTGATACTTACTTCTATAGCAATATCACTCTTAAGAACAGCTGAAAGCATTGAAACACCTTGCTCAGTAAAAACAAAAGGTAATTTTCTTCTCCCGCCTCTGTTTTCCTTTGATATTAAGGGATGTGATTCCAAATTTTCATTTTTTGATATCACAATTTGTGATATCAAAAAATTATATTCATCAATAGTAAGTTGAAACATATATTCAAGTGGAAATCGCTTAATATTTCTCTTAACAGCCTGGTTTAAAGCCCTTGTTTCAACCTTGTATAATATGGCCAGGTCGCTATCGAGTATAACTTGTCTCCCTCGTATAGTAAATATATTACTTTGGATATATAGTTCGTTTATCACTAATTCATTCATCTTATTTACTTTAACAGTCCTTCACTTTGAAAACTAAAATGTTCATTTTTGGTCACAATTATATGGTCAATGACCTTAATACCCAAGAAATTTGCTGCTTCGCAGAGCTGTTTTGTGATTTTAATATCTGCTTCGGACGGTTCAACATTATTCTCTGGATGATTATGAACAAACAGAATTCCAGCAGCCCTGTCAATAAGAGCATCTGAAAATATTTCTCTTGGATGAACAATGCTACAATTCACTGTTCCCTTAAAAACTGTTCTCTTTTCTATAACACTGGATGCTCCGTTCAATGTTATGGATATAAAATGTTCTTGCTTTTTGTTCCTTATATATGAAATAAACGCTAATGAATCATCAGTATTATTAATCTTCATTTCAGGCTTTAAAAGATAGCGTTTTGCTAACTCAAAAGAGGATAATATTTGTCCAGCTTTTGCTTTCCCAACACCGGAAATTGTTTCTAAATGCTCAAGAGTAAGATTTCGACCTTCTTTCTCAATCAATTTTAGTATATCTATTGCGAGAACAGTTACATCTCGTCCTTTTATACCTCTACCCAAAATAACCATTAAGAGTTCTTTACTTGTTAGAGCTTCCACTCCTTTTGAATAAAGCTTCTCTCTAGGTTTGTCATTTTCCGGTATCTCAGATATTTTTCTCATCAGTCTCACTTTATCATTAGTGGATCATTTTGTACATGTTGTCCAAACTAAGCTATTTGTGATGTACTCATTGATAGCTTGTTCTTTATGTCTAAATACTCAAAAACAATGTCTTTATGGGCATTAGCTCTCCTTATTCAGTAAAATCTCTAGCTAATCTCAACCAAGCGAATAATTAGGTGCTTCCTGGGTAATTGAGATATCATGTGCATGACTTTCCTTAAGTCCGGCAGATGATATTTTTCCAAACTTTCTGTATTTCCTCATTGTATTAATATCAGGACATCCACAGTAACTCATCCCCTTTTTCAGACCCGTAACAAGCTGGTACAAAAAAGGTTTTAGTTCACCTTTATAAGGAACTCTCCCCTCTATACCCTCGGGAACAGGAGCATCATTTTTAGACATCTGATACCGATCCCCGGATCCCTCTTTAATTGCAGCTATAGAACCCATACCCCTGTACGACTTAAATATTCTACCCTCGAAGATAATCTCTTTCCCGGGAGATTCTTTTAATCCTGCCAGCATATTACCAATCATTACAGTACTGGCTCCGGCTGCTACAGCCTTTGAAATATCCCCGGAATACTTAATTCCACCATCTGCAATAACAGGGATACCCGATTTATCAGCCTCTGCTGCACAATCCAATACTGCTGTAAGCTGGGCAACTCCAATTCCTGCAACAATTCTTGTGGTGCATATGGATCCCGGTCCTACTCCAACTTTTACCGCATCCGCTCCAGCATCAATAAGTCGTCTTGTCCCTTCTGCAGTAGCTACATTTCCACCAATAACAGGAATGTCATATTCATTTTTTATGGCTCTTACAGCCTCAATAACACTTTCCGAATCCCCGTGGGCAGTGTCCAGAACAACAAAATCAACATGATTTTCTATTAACAGAGGAATTCTTTTTTTATAATCCTGAGGTGAAATTGCTGCGCCTGTAATAAGCCGTCCTGTTTTATCTATTGCAGCATTAGGGGAAAGACGCTTTTTTTCCATATCCTTTACAGTAATCAAACCTGTCAAATGCCCATCCGCATCAACAACAGGCAGCTTCTCTATCTTATGGCTGTTAAATTTTTCTCTGGCGCTTTCCGGAGTTGGAGAACTATTGGCAACAATAGGATCTTTTGTCATGGCTTCCTGTACAAGCATTCTGTCATCTCCACAGAATCTCAAATCACGACCGGTAATAATGCCCACAAGTTTATTATCTTTAACCACTGGTAAACCTGAAATATTGTATTCACCAATAATCTTCTTTACATCTGCAATAGTCTGATCAGGTGAAACAGTTAAAGGATCATCAATAATCCAGTTAAGAAATCTCTTTACTTTACCTACATGGGCAGCCTGAATTTCAGGGCTTAAATTTCTATGAATAACCCCCGATCCCCCTTCAAGAGCTATGGCAATCGCCAGTTCAGATTCCGTAACAGTATCCATAGCAGCCGAAAGAACAGGAACATTCAGATAGATATCAGATACAAGGTGGGTTTTTGTGTTCGCGGTACCAGCCAATACATCTGAATATGCAGGAACCAGCAAAACATCATCATAACTTAAGGTTTCAGTTATTTTATGCATTTTATAAAATCTCCTTAATGGCAGCCATTTTGCTCTTGTATTTACCTACCAGATCCCGTGTTTTTTCTACAGCCTTACCGCAGTATTTCCAGGGATTAGAGAAAAATTCCACTGCATCTTCTCCTGTTGTAGATTCCAGTCTTTCTGAAATATATCTCCATAACTCCGGATTTCTTTGAAGTGCATCCACAAGTCGGGTGCCCTCAGCTTCACATTCAAGGGTAATTTTACGTATTTTCTCATGAGCATCCGTATCACCTGACAGGGAAAGAAGGACATAGGCGGCTTCCGCAAGAACAAGATCTCCCTTCAAAGTAATATTATCAAGAAGTCTCTTTCTATCTACACGAATTGTTGTAACAATTTTATTCATCCTTGCTATGGCAGCAACAAACCCTGAAATATAATCTGCAACAAACCTGGAGGATGCAGAGTTGGACATATCTCTCTGATGCTCGGATATCTGATCCATATAAAATGTCATTACCCGTGGGAAAAAAGCTTTCCACAAACTTTTAACATGTTCAGAATTCCATGGATTACGTTTCTGGGGCATAGTTGAAGATCCGACCTGTGAATCTGTAAACAGCTCTCTGAGTTCATCGATCTCTGTACGTTGAAGATGCCGAAGATCATCTGCCAAATTTGCAATTATTCCAAAAGCAATATTCATCTCCAGAAGAAGACGAAGCAGATACTCAGGCTCTACCATCTGTGTGGAATATTCCGAAGGTTCAATATCTAAAAGGGTAAGAAACTTTTTCTCCAGATCTATAGGATCCTTAACCAGAAGGGAAGTTGCATTGTATGCTCCAACAGCGCCTGCCAGCTTTCCACGAAGATCCCCGGATAGTTCCTCAAGTTTAACAATTGATTTTCCCAACCGGGCAATATACTCGGCAAAAGAAAACCCCAGGGTAACAGGAACTGCATGCTGTCCATGCGTCCTGCCAACCTGGGGTGTATCGGCCTCTCTTTCTGTAAGAGCAAGCAGACTTTCCATAAGCCCGATAAGAGCCGGGATCACCACTTTCCTGCTTGCATCCCTCATCCGCAAGGCGGCAGCAGTATCCAGAATGTCAACCGAAGTTGCTCCCAGATGGACAAAATGACTCACACTATCAGGAACACTAAGTTTCATTACATTAACAAGGGCACGGATATTATGATGAGTTTTTTCCTCTTCCTCATAGACTGTTTCCGGGGTAATAGTTTTTTCAAGATTTCTGATTTGTTTGATGATCTCTTCTGACCCGGGCATCTGCATTTGTATGTGGGTTTCCAGAAGAGCCGATTCTACCTTGATACAATATCTTACTACAGCCTCTTCACTTAAATACTCACTTAAATTTTCAAAAAGAGTACGATTTGAGAGATAGTAACGATGATCAAGGGGGGATAAATTTTTAAAGATATTTCGAGCTTCCATTTACCATTAGTAACGAAATTAGGGATTTTTGTAAATAGCCAGAAACTGATTTTTAAAAATATTCTAACTTATTTAAACTGATGTTTTACATTGGGTTCATATATCTGCTAGAATGACATTATGATTAAACAAGCTATTACAGACCAAAAACTAAATACTCATTTACAAAATATTGAACCGGATAAAATAGATATATTTCTTCTAAATAACGGAACAGTCCGGGGAGCACTCCTCCATGGAACAAAAATGATAAACCAGATGAGAGTTAATCACAATCTGGGAATACTTGAAACCCTTGCCCTTGGTCAGTCATATATAGGTGCAGGACTTATGACGTCTATGGTTAAGGGAAATGACAGAATTTCCTTTGCAATAGAATGCGGAGGGCCCATAAAAGGATTATCCGTTGAAGCAAGTGCTGACGGTGATGTCAGAGGGTATCTTTTTGCTAATCCTATTCCTATCACGGAACCTGTTGAAAGTTTTGACCTCTCACCTTTCTTTGGTCCGGGGTTCCTGAGTGTTACAAAACATCTGGAAGCATCAAACAGCCCTTCACAGGACAGGTAATGATGAAGCATGGCCGAATTGCAAAAGATCTTGCAAATTACTTTCTGGAATCAGAACAGATAAAAACAGCATTTGTATTAAGTGTCTATTTTGACAAAGAAGGAAGAGCAGTAGGTGCAGGAGGATTTTTCCTACAGGCTCTCCCTGGAGCAGAAGATACGGCTCTGGAATCTCTGGAAAAGTCTATTGAAAGAATGCCCTCATTAGGAAAATACTTTGCAACAGGAGGATCTACTCACAAATTAATAAATGAATCATTTAAAGAATTTTCCCCTGAAATTATTGGAGAAAAGTCTGTTACCTTTAATTGTGAATGTTCAAAAGAGAGATTTAACTCATTTATTGCATCAATGGACAAATCTGATAAAGATGAGATCCTTAAAAATGGTCCATTCCCCCTTATTACAACATGTCACAACTGCGGAACTGATTATAATTTTTCGAAGAAAGAATTGCATGCTATTTTTTCTAATTAATAAATTTATAAACTCTCAATCAATTTAATAAGGCTGGAAATAATAACCGGTTTTCGCAAAAAATGGGCTTTATCCAGAATGCTCATTCTGGAATATATTTCATCAACTTCATAACCGGAAGTTATAATTATGGGAATACCACTTTCTCCACTAATTTTCGCAGCCACGTCGATACCACTTTCTCCACAGGACAGGGATACATCAGCAATAATTAAATCCGGAAATATTTTCTCTGAACTTGCTAAAGCCTTGCTTCCTGTAGATGCAAATTTTGAATTAGGGTATCCATGTTTCTTTAAATCCATTATCAAAGACATTGCAGTAATTACTTCATCTTCAATTAAAAGGATTTTTACAGTTTTATCCATTTTTAGATCCTTGGATTCCCGGATGTATTAGTAAAAACCAGTCGCCATGAGGAACCCTTATCAGCAGGTAGAGAGATAATCCCGATACTCCCGTGCAGTTGTTCCTCCCCAAGAGCAAAAACAGTTTTAAGCCCAAGGGTATTACATTCCTGAAAATCAAATCCAACAGGAAAACCAACACCGTTATCTGCTATAATAATTTCTACTTTATTGTCTTCCAGCATATGAAGGCTAATTTTCACTACTCCTGAATCCAGATTAGTAAATGCATGTTTAAATGTATTGGATATAAGTTCATTTAATATTAGTCCGAAGGGTATTGCCCTATCAATATCCACAAAAACCGGTTCAAGATCAAGTAGCAATTTTATTTTTGTATCCCCATGAGTTTCTGTATAAAAAAGCAAAGACATAAGTTCCTCTATATACTCATCCAGCTTTATTACAGAAAGATTTTCGGATTTATATAATTTTTCATGTACCAGCGACATAGATTGAATTCGCCCAATCATATCATTAAAAGCTGTTGAAATTATTTCATTGCCAATACTGTTAGAACGGAGATTTAGCATTGCAATTATAACCTGCATATTATTTTTTGTTCTATGATAAAGCTCTCTCAAAAGCATTCTTTTCTGTTCCAAAGTAGAAGATAAATTTTTTTCTGCAATACTTCTTTTTGTTATGTCTGTAATACTCACAATCGAATGTTTTCCCAGTTCTTTATCCCTTGGACTGATAATTTTCAAAATCACGTTAAGTGTTTTACCATCCATATCCACATACTCTGTTTCTGATTCAAATACTATATCGCCATCAAAAATGGAAATAAGATATTCAATAAACACATCTCTGGACTTATCTGTAAAAGTTGTGCCGAAAGAAGATAGAAGAACACCTTTATTTTTAACTTTAAAAAGATCCAGGGTTGCCTGGTTTACATCTAAAACTTTAATAGATTTTATTGACTTATCAACAAATTCAGGATGGTCTTTAAGATAGGATCTGAAATCAGTAACACCTTCCTCTTTTATGGCTTGGAATCCTTTATAAAGGTTATAAAGATCCTCCTCCCAGAGAGAAACACCGGAACCATCGAATATCGATCTATATCTGGCTTCTGAAACCTTAATTGACTTGAAAACAGGAATTATTAAATACAATCCTATAAAAAGCAGAATAGAAACTATAAAGGCAATTGCCGGTGTCAGGTACGGAGAGGAAAGAAAGGAGCTCTCTATAAATATATTTAAAAACCTTAAAATACGAACAAGAGCAGCTAATAAAAAACCAAGGGATATTAAAATCCATGCAAAACGGTGCTTTGTAAGTTTTATCAGATAGAATACAACTACTAGTGTAAGTAAACTAAAAAATACTGTCACTATAAGAAGTAAGTTCATGATCATATCTTGATCCTAAGCAATTAATTATTTATCTGCAAGCTAAATTAAAAAAAATGTGGACAATTAAAAATCTTGCCTTATACTCATAACTATACAGAAATAAAAAACTACAGGAGGTACTAAGGTGCCGGATAATAATAACCTGAAAAATAAAAAAAAGGTATGGGAAGAAACTACTCTTAACAAAGTAACCAGCAGATTCCCGGCAAGAAAAAACCTTGTTACAGGGTCGGATGTAAAAGTAGATAATTTACACATCCCCTACAACACTTTTTCTTATGAAGAAAAATTGGGTTTCCCTGGAGAATATCCTTACACAAGAGGTGTTCAGCCTACTATGTACAGAGGTAAATTCTGGACCATGCGTCAGTATGCAGGTTTTGGAACAGCAGAGGAATCCAACAGCAGATATAAGTATCTTCTGGAACAGGGCCAGACAGGCCTTTCCATAGCCTTCGATCTTCCAACCCAGATAGGTTATGACTCGGATGATCCAATAAGTGCAGGAGAAGTAGGTAAAGTTGGTGTAGCCATAGACAGTCTTAAAGACATGGAAACCCTTTTTGACGGAATACCCCTGGATAAAGTTTCAACATCAATGACTATTAATGCTCCTGCTGCAGTTCTTCTTGCAATGTACATAATTGTTGCAGAGAAACAGGGTGTAACAAAAGAGCAAATTAGAGGAACCATACAAAATGATATTTTAAAAGAGTACATTGCCAGAGGAACCTACATTTTCCCTCCTGCTCCATCTATGAGATTAATTAATAATATTTTTGAATACTGCTCTGCAGAAGTTCCAAAATGGAACACTATAAGTATCTCCGGGTACCATATTAGAGAAGCTGGTTCCACAGCTGTTCAGGAAATTGCATTTACTATAGCTGATGGTATTGAATATGTAAAAAATGCTATTGGCGTAGGTCTGAATGTGGATCAGTTTGCCGGCAGACTATCTTTCTTTTTTAATGCCCACAACGATCTTCTTGAAGAAGTGGCAAAGTACAGAGCAGCCAGAAGAATCTGGGCAAAAGTTATGAAAGAAAAGTTTTCTGCAAAAAAAGAAAAGTCACTGATGATGCGCTTTCATACCCAGACAGCAGGATCAACACTAACAGCCCAGCAGCCTGACAACAATATTGTCCGTGTAGCAATCCAGACCCTTGCAGCAGTTATGGGAGGGACCCAAAGTCTTCATACCAATTCAAGAGATGAAGCCCTGGCACTTCCAACAGAAGACTCCGTCAGAGTAGCTCTTAGAACTCAACAGATTGTTGCCCATGAATCCGGTGTAGCAAATATTGTCGACCCCCTTGCAGGTTCCTACTATATAGAACAGCTGACCGATAAAATCGAAAAGGAAGCCTGGATCTATATAGATAAAATTGATGACATGGGCGGAATGGTTAAGGCCATAGAAAAAGGTTATGTCCAGAAAGAAATACAGGACTCTGCATACAAATATCAGAAATCTGTAGAATCAGGAGATAGAGTCGTAGTTGGTGTAAATAAATTTACAATAGAAGAGCCAGCACCAAGTGGTCTTCTAAAGGTTAACCCCGAACTGCAGAAAGTACAGGAAGCAAACCTGAAAGTGGTAAGATCAGAAAGAGACAATGCAAAAGTAGAAAAATGCCTCGCTGCCCTTTCTGAAGGAGCCTCAAAAGAGAATGAAAACCTAATGCCATTAATAATTGATTCCGTAAGAGAATATGCAACCCTTGGGGAAATATCAAATGTTCTCCGTGAAAAATTCGGCGAATACCGCGAATCAATCGTGTTATAATTGTAAAGACGCGATTTATCGCGTCTCTGTTGGGGCGGGGTCCCCCCGCCCATGTTATTCGGTATAATTTTACGTTTACTGCAAAACATAACGTTTTGTTTAGAATCAGGAGGAATGACTATATGAATAAAAAAATAAGAATCGTAATTGCAAAACCCGGCCTTGACGGCCACGACAGAGGAGCAAAATATATTGCCCGTGCCTTAAAAGATGCAGGATATGAAGTAATCTATACAGGAATAAGGCAAACCCCTGAATCAATAGTTGCCACAGCTATTCAGGAAGATGTGGACTTTGTAGGATTAAGCCTCTTATCAGGTGCACATAACGAACTATTCCCGAGAATAGTTGACCTTCTTAAAACACAGGATGCAGGAGATATAGTGGTATTCGGCGGAGGTGTCATACCGGAAGAGGATCTTGCTTTCCTCAAAGAGAAAGGAATACAGGCCATCTTCAGACCAG
>DAOWEB010000353.1 GCA_030638735.1 Spirochaetaceae bacterium | reverse complement strand
TGGATACATATATGGGAATGGTAATGGCCTTCCGAGCAAGTGCCCCCGGAACTTTTGTGTTTGTTCAGCGTTTTAAGATTATTTCAGGGGATCTGATTGTTGCAGCCAAGATTGACGGCTGTAAACCAATGTGATATCTGTTTCAGATATTATTTCCTCTTTCCAAAAATACCATCGGTGCTCTGATTGTTATTGAGTTTATTTATATATGGAACCAGTATCTCTGGCCACTTATGGCAACTAATTCAGAAGAGATGAGGGTAGTCCAGATTGGTATCAAGATGATGATAAGGGCTGAAGCCATGAATAATTGGGGAATAATAATGGCTGGTGTAATAATTACAATAATACCACCACTTTTTGTTTTTTATATTATGCAGGAAAGTTTTATGAAGGGCTTTGCTCTGGCTTCAGAGAAATAGAGCCGGAGCGAATTAATTATAGCATTCGAAATGTAGGGAATGATAAATGAAAGATGATCTGATAACTGCTGTGGAGAAAGCTGTTCAAAAACTTGAAAATTATCCATCTAATAAAATTAGTCTGTTTCATCATAATGATACGGATGGATTGACTTCCGGAACTATTCTTCTACATGCATTCGATGCAGCAGAGTATGAAGTCTCAAGGTATTCTTTGGAAAAACCATATCCCCAGGTTCTTGAAAAAATTTTTTCTAAAACCGGACAGATAATAATATTTACAGATTTTGCAGGGAAAATTGCACCTTTGATTGCACAAATAAATAATGGGGAAAATTTAGTATTGATAATAGATCATCATCCGGCAGAAAAATCCGGGGATGATAGTGTGATAAATCTGGATGGAGAACTTTTTGGTCTTAAGGGTGATCGTGATATTTCTGCATCTGTAACCTGCTTTCTTTTTGCAGATGTTCTTCTTAAGAGTATTGGTATGAATGCTGATTCTTTATCTCATCTGGGAATCCTTGGAGCAATTGGTGATGGTTTTTTGGTAGATGGAGCACTTTCCGGTGTGAACAGAGAAGTAATGAAAATTGCAGAGAGGCATAAGCTAATCCGGGTTGAAAAAAATGATTTAGGTGAAAAATATTATATTATTCTGGGGAGGGTTGAATATTCTGCTTCAGAGATTTGTATTGCCCTTGATACTCTTGGTGGTGTAGGTTATTACCAGAATGGTACGGCCCTGGGAATTGAACTTTGTCAGAAAGGCTTAACACCCTCACTTGAAAAACTGGTAAATGATTTAAACAGAAAGAAAGAAGAAATATTTTCGAGAGAAATTAATAATCTTAAAAAGAAAATTAATACAACAAAAAATCTCCATTGGTTTAATGTTCATGAAAGGTTTAAACCCATGGGAGTTAAAATGATAGGAGTATTTTGTAATATTATAAAAAATATGGATTTTCTGGATGAAACCAAATACCTTGCAGGATTTCAAGCCGTTCCAAATGAGGTTCCGGGATTTGGTGAGATAGATTTTAATTCTACAAAAATATCTATGAGGGTTTCCGATTTTCTTACAGGAGAAATAAGAAAAGAAGTCATTCCGGGACTGAGTATGTTTTTACCGGCTGCTACCTATAATTTGGGTGGATTTGCAGATGCCTGTCATGGATTATCAGCAGCAACAACTGTAAAAATTGGTCAGGAAGAAGATCTGATTATTGAAATTGAAAAAGAATTAGTCAAACTTGGGAGAAATTAGAATGGGAACAGGAAAAGGGTTTGGGAAAACAATACTTATTGGGGATCAATTTGTTTTATGGGAAATCCCTGCAATACTTTCAGCAATACCTTTCGAGACTTTTTGTAAAGTAGAAAGATTGAAATCCGGCTCAGGCTGGATTTTGGAGGATAACAGGATAGAGATCCCAGGTTATAAAAAGGCAAAGGAAAAGGACAGTATAGCATCCTTCAATAGAATGGTAGAGGTTCTAAAACTGAACCTTGAAAAAAATCCAATTAAAATTACAATAGGCGGTGATCTCCTTGCTGGAAGTGGTGTTGGCGCCAGTGCTGCAATTTGTGTTTCCTTTGCAAGGGCCTGTAATGAAGAGTTTAATTTAGGTTTGGATATCTTAGAGATCAATCATGCAGCCTGGGAAGGTGAATTTGGATACCATGGACTTCCCAGTGGTGTTGATAATACAGTATCAACCTATGGCGGAGTAATTGAGTACAAAATAAAAGATAGTGTAAAACAGTTTAATCGTATAGATATGTCAGAGCCTGTAGAAATAGTTTTAGGCAATAGTGGAGTAACAGCAAATACTGCAGCGTTGAAGGGATTTCTGGAAGAACAGGAAAAAACGAATCCAACTCTTTTCAATAATCGACTGGATGTTATAAGAACCCAGGTTGAAGGTCTTGGAACAGCTCTTTCCAGTGGCAACCTGGAGGAAACAGGTCGAATTATGAGTGCCAATCATAAAATTCTTATTGACATGGGACTTTCCCATGATAGACTTATTAATTTATGTGATCTGGCAAATTCTCTTGGGGCATATGGTTCAAAGGTTACAGGTGGTGGTAGAGGAGGGTATATGCTCGCTCTAACTCCGGGGAAAGAACTTCAGGATAAGGTTGCTGCTGCTTTTGAGGCAGAAGGTGTTCCTACGATAAGAACAACTATTGGTGGGAAACCTACTGATGATACAAGGTTTCAGACTTTAACATGATGTTAGGATTGTGTAGGGACAGCAAATCCTGGGTGGCTGTCCCTACGTAAACCAACAGATATGTTTAATCCCAGTTAAGCAGTTTTCTTTCCCCTTCTAAATTTTTAAACCTGGTAATATCCTGACTAACTTCCAGTATACCTTTGTATGACCCTGATTTATCATGAAGGGCATAGTAACTGGTAAATATTAATTTATCCTTAAAATTAAACCAGAACTCTGCTTTTTGTTTTGTTCCTTTTTTAAAGGCTGAAATTATTTCATTGACTATGTGAACACTCTCAGGTGGATGACAGTTTTGAACATCCCTGCCAATAATTGCAGATGATCTGGGGAAAATTCTGCTTTCTGATTCAGAGAAAAATACAACCTTATCATTTTCATCAATCATAGTCATTTCTACGGTCAGATTTCCGAAAATCAGTTCAAGCTGATCCAGAGAAACTTCCCCTGAATCAGTTTTAAATGTACATTCTTTATGCCATAAACCTTCTTTAATAATAATTTCAGGCTTTTTTGGTGTTTCAATAAATATAAAAGGTAAGTCGAAACTTTGAAGATGCATCTTCTTCCAGTCTTTTTCCGGAATTGTTTCTATAGCGACAGGGTAGATTATACGTTCCTCTTTTATAATCATTCCAAAAGTTAAAAAGAAGAATCTACCTATTTCAATATTTAACTGATCCCATATTCTGCCGGGATTTTCCAGGATCAATATAATTTCTTTTAGACTATTTCTAATATCATCATGCAGGGACCACATTACTTTTACCGGGTTATAATTATCCCAGTATTTTTCAATATAGGGGAAAAGTATATTTTCCTTTTTTATATAATGTTCATCAAAGTCAATAATTTCTAAAAATAGGGGAATCAGTTTTTGCCTTAGCTTTGGATATGTGAATGACTCTTCTGTATGATATTTTTTCAGGATCTGCTTAATTGTATTTAGTTTTTCTTCAAGTGCTCTGTTTTCAAGCATTAAGTAGTAAAGGAATGTTCCTTCGGCTGGTTTTTCCCATTTATAATTTGATAGGGATGTATAAAAGGCGTTTAATATTTTTCCAATACTCTTTTTTATATCGGAAGTGGATATTCTGTTATTCATCTGTCTGTTTTCAAGTTCAATGACATCAAATGGAGTTACATTATCGATAGCATCTTTGTATTGTTCCATAAGATCTTTTCCATTTTCACCCATCATAATACCTTTGGAGAAAAAGAGTAGATCTATTATTCGTTTTTCATCAAATTTATTTGTTGCCATTTTATTATCCACCTGTAGATATGTCGTTCTAAGCAAAGACTTTTATGTAATATCTCTTAGTTATTGTAAACCCATTTGTGATATTTACAAACTGGTGGATAGAGAAAAGTATGACAAATTTAGGTAATTGTGGTAAAATTGTATTTAAGGCTGGTCGCCAACAAGTTGGC
>DAOWEB010000282.1 GCA_030638735.1 Spirochaetaceae bacterium | reverse complement strand
GAATCTTCAGTATGACCTGAAAACTCCATAACTTTTACTTCAATACCGGAAAGGTTAAGAATAGTGTCAGGTGAGATTATATTTGCAGGATAACCAAGTATATTCTTTGAAGAACTGTAAATTTCAGCATCATATATCTTTAAAAGTGTTTTTATTCCACCAATATGGGGTTTGTGATTATGGGTTATTAAAATATGTTTTATAAAGAAGTTACTATCTTCGATAAGGTTTAACAATTTTATATTCATTTCACCAGGGTCAATAATAATTGCATCTCCACCGTCATCAGGCCCCATTAGATAACAATTTGAAAATCCTGTAAGTGAGAAATTTATAAAACAACGCATAACTACCTGTCCCTGTTAAAATAAGCTTCTTCATAGTTTGAATATTTGAAACTTACATTAGTTCTTTTTGATTTATAAAAGTCTGTTTTTTTAAGATTACATTCAATAAAAGTTATATTCTCCAGTTGTGATGAAGTAAATGTAGAATAATAAAGGTCGGAATCATTAAAAGATGAATTTATTGCATTAATTCCATTAAAATTGGAATTAACAATATTCGAATCAATAAATTCGCAGTTTGCAAATGTAGAACCTGCAAAGATTGTATATTTAATTGTAGTATCATTAAATTTACAACTATCAAATTTAGAATATTGGAAAAGAGAAAATAATATATTTGATCCTGTAAAATCAATATTTGAAAAAGTACTGTTGGAAAAATTTGCAACAATTATCATTTTATTTTTTAATTCTATAGAATCGAGTATTAAAGTAGAATTATTGCAATTTTTAATCATCTCTTTTTTTTGCAATTCAATAGAGATCAATTTAATTTTTTCATCCCGGTCTTTTATATGCTTAAGACATTTTTCATTATCACTGAGAGCAAAAAAATTACAGTCATTTTCTGTGCATTTTATATGGGAATACATAATTACAGATTATCTATTTTCAGCTGTATGTCAAGGATAGAAAGTAGAAATTTATTTATAAGGCTGTCCCCGGTCAAAAACCGACCGCCTTCGACAGCATATGTTGGATTGTGCCCCTCTTTTTCTGAAGTTTAATCTATTGCAGACAACTTTAAAAATAGTTAAACTCACAATATGTCAGATAATCCTATAGTATTCATAGATTCCGGAGTAGGCGGACTACCATATCTTAAAATGGCAAAACAATCTCTACCGGAAAAAAATTTTGTGTATGTAGCTGATAATAAAAATTTCCCCTATGGTGAAAAACACAGTCTGGAATTAAAAAAAATAATTATTAAACTTATTCAGAATATTGTAGAGAAAATTGACCCCGGTTTAATAGTTATTGCATGTAATACTGCATCTGTAGTAGCTCTTTCGACATTAAGGGATAAATTTGGTATTCCTTTTGTCGGAGTAGTTCCTGCAATAAAGCCTGCAGGAGAATACTCGGGAAACGGTAATATTGGTCTTCTTGCAACCAGAAAGACCGTAGAAGACCCTTATACAGATAAATTAATTAAAAATTTTGCATCCGGATGCAATGTAAAAAAATACGCAGGAATTGATCTGGTGGAATTTGTAGAAAAAAAATATTTGACCTCATCCGAAGAAGAAATACTAAAGGTTGTCTCGGATGCATCCGGATTTTTTTTAGACAATAGAATTGATTCCCTGGTACTTGGGTGTACACATTTTGTTTATCTTGTAGACTATTTTAAACAAACCCTGGGAAGTTCAGTTGATATAATTGATTCCAGAGAGGGTGTGGTTAATCAGATAATAAGGCTTATAAAGAATGATAAGCTTTTATCGGCTACTAAGAATAAGGATGTTTTTTATATGACTGGAAGTCAGGCAGAAAAATCAAATTATATAAAATTTGCAGAAGAGTTTAATCTGCTTTGGGGAGGGAACCTTTGAAACTTAAAGAAGGATTGATTCTTACCGGTATAAATAATATCTATTCTGTGTATTCTGAAAAATCAATTTTTTTATGTGAAATAAAGGGAAAGGTCTTAAAGGGGCTTGATAATGTCTATAATCCCCTGGCAGCCGGTGATAAGGTAAAGTTTTCTGTAGATCTTATAACTGATACAAAAGGAATGATTGTAGAACGTATTGAACGGAAGAATGAATTTTCCAGGTGGAATAATAAAAGGAAGTCTCCTCAAACCATAGCTGCAAATATTGATTATTTAATTTGTGTGGCTTCTGCAGGAAACCCTCCTTTCAGACCCCGGTTTATTGATCGTGTTCTTGTTATGGCACAAGAAAATTTAAATGTATTAATTGTTTTAAATAAATCAGATCTTGGAATAGATGAGAATATAAAAAAGAGAATGGAAGATTATAAACGCATGGGATATAACTACATTACCTGTTCAGCAGAAACAGGAGAGAATATAGATACCCTTAAAAAAATGATATCAGGCAGTATATCTGCCTTTGTAGGTCAATCGGGAGTGGGTAAATCTACGCTCCTTAATGTACTTTATCCAGGACATGAATTAAAAACGGGTGCTGTATCAATAAAACATGACAGGGGCCGACATACTACAAATTATTCAAGATTGATTTTTGAAGGCAGCGGAGGTTTTATTGATACTCCTGGAATTCGGGAGATTGAAATATTCGGTATTAAACAGAATGATCTGGGTTTCCACTTTCGTGAGTTTTCAGATTATAGTGTAACGTGTAGATTTCAACCCTGCAGGCATAAAAATGAACCTGATTGCGGTGTAATCAAGGCTGTTAATGAGGGATTTATACATCCTGACAGATATGAAAGTTATCTTAGAATTCTGGCTGGCCTTGAATATAACGGAGCTGTATAATGGATAACCGTAGTGCAGTACTTTTAGAGTTTGACAAAATAATTAATATACTTCTGGGGTACTGTATATCTGAAGAGGGGAAAAGGAAACTTCAATCACAGCAATTATTTTATAAACCGGAACCTCTAGGCTTATTTCATGACATGCTGGCTCAATTAAGAATGCTTCTTGAATCTGATGAAGTTTTTCCTGTAGTTAATTTTCCTGAAATTGAACACCTTCTTCCTGTTTTCAAAAAAGAGGGAAGTTCCCTTGATGGTATTGAACTTTTCAATATATCTCAATTTATCAATTCGGCTTTAATAGTAAAGGATTATGTTCAAAAAACAAAACTTACAGGTATAAATATTATCATTGAGTATGTTGAAAAAATTCCAGGGCTGCAAAAACTGGCATCAGAAATACTAAAAGTAATAACTTCATCAGGTCAAATAAGAGATGATCATCCTGAACTGAAGAATTTGAGGAAGGGTCTGGGAGATTTAAACAATAAAATTTCAATTCTTTCATCCTCATACATTGCAGATAATAGAAATTTATTTCAAACCGATGTGCCCAGTCAGAAAGATGGTCGTATTGTACTGCCTTTGAAATCTAACTTCAAAGGGAAAGTTAAGGGTATAATACATGATATTTCAGCCAGAGGTAATATTCTCTATATAGAACCCTTTGATATTCTGGAATTAAATAATAAAATTGCAGTACAGGAACATGAAATAAGTATTATAGCCAATAGGATTTATAGGGAGTTTACAGAGAAAGTAAGACTGGAAATAGAAAACATCAGCTTGCTTATTGATTCTTTTTCTTTTTTTGATACCTTAATTGCCAGAGCAAAATTTTCTAATATCTATAATTGCTACAGGCCTGAAATCTCAGAATCAGAAATTAAGCTGGAACAAGCCAGACACATGCTTCTGGGTAATAAGGCTGTTCCTATTACTATTTATATGAATGAAGGAGTTCAGATTCTTATAATTACAGGTCCAAATGCCGGAGGTAAAACTGTATCTGTTAAAACAGTAGGCTTACTGGCAATGATGAATCAATTTGGATTACAAATTCCTGCTGCAGAAGGAAGCAGGCTCCCCGTTTTTGATGGTATTTATGCTGATATCGGGGATGATCAGTCTATAGAGGAATCTCTTTCAACATTTTCCGGACATATGACAAATATTGCTTCTATTTTAGATAAATGCAGCAGCAGAACTTTAGTCCTCCTGGATGAACTTGGATCAGGAACAGATCCCGGAGAAGGTGCTGCCATTGCTATGGCCGTACTGGACAACCTTATTGAAAAGGGTTCCATTGTACTTACTACCTCTCATCATGGACTGTTAAAAAATTATGGATATACGAGAGAAAGAGTTATGAATGCATCAATGGAGTTTGATGAAGGTACTCATACTTCAACTTACCATGTTGTTCTCGGAGTCCCGGGAGACAGTCATGCTGTAGATATTGCAAAACATAGCGGTATTCCGGGAAATATTATTGTAGAAGCACAAACTTATCTTAAAGATAAACAGACTCAAGTCGGCCGCATGATAGGTGAGTTAGAGAAAAAACATAAATTAGCAGGTAAAAGAGAAGATGCAATTTCCCAAAGAGAAAAAATTCTGAGAAATCAAATACGGGTTAATGATCTAAAGGAGCTTTCTTTTAAACAATCTGAGAATGAATTAAAAAGAAAAAGGAATAATGAATCCAGTAAATTCCTATCTGCTGCAAGGAAAACTCTTGAAAATTTGGTAAAAGAGCTAAAAGAGGGAGAAATAACCCAGGAGAAAACAAAAAAAGTAAAGAAATTTCTTTTAGAAACAGATGAAAAGATAGATCAGGAAAAAGAAACACTTAATAAATTTATTATAAATAATCCTGACAGAATAAAAACAGATAAGCTTGAACCGGGTGTGGATGTACTAATAGGTGAATATAGAAGACCTGGTACTGTGGTTAGGAAAGGGAAAAAAGAGGATTGGATAATTAATACCGGCGCCTTAAAAATATCTGTAAATATAAATGAAATTTTCCCTGCGCCCAGTGAAAAAAAACAGGAACCTTTTGGAATTTCTTTAAGTAAGGTAAAAGCTTCAAATACAGCAAAATTTTCATTGGATCTTAGAGGATTCAGGCTTGAAACAGCTCTGGCCAGTATAGAGAAACAGATTGATAATGCATTAATGTCCGGCCTGTCAGAGTTTCATATAATTCATGGAAAAGGAGAGGGGGTACTTAGTAATGGTGTTCAAAATTTTCTTAAAAATGAATACAGTGTAAAAGATTTTTATTTTGCCCATCCGGATGATGGTGGATTTGGTAAAACTATTGTAATATTGAAGGAATAATGAAAAATATAAAAATATCTGTCCTGTTATTAATATCTATTCTATTTTTATCCTGTCTTGAAGTTGAAACAACAATTACTATTTCCGATAACCAAAGTGGTTTCTGGAGCCTTGAATACAGAATAATGCAGGAAGCTACTTATCTTACTCCAGG
>DAOWEB010000198.1 GCA_030638735.1 Spirochaetaceae bacterium | reverse complement strand
TTTTAATGTATCCAGTTTGGAAAAAGACTCAAAAAGAGGACGGTGTGTATGCCCTATAATTGATATCATCTGTTTACTTTTAGCAAAATTATAAGCCATCTTTTCAATATGTGATTTTTTCATATTATTATGAGCTACAGAGTAACTTTTTATTCGTAAGGGAACTGCTATAAATTTTAAAGCCAGGCTCATTATATCATCAAAAGTATTATAGTAAAAAGAAGCCTGATGACCATGGTAAATAAACAGGTCTCTGTCCTTCATCTTTAAAGTAAGAGATTTTAAAGTAGGACAGCCCAACTCACTTTCTTTATAACCAAAAAGTCTTGAATCATGATTGCCATATATTTTATAAAGGTGATTTTTTTCATGGAACATACAGAATATTTCATACATCTCTTTCCATTGTTTCTTTATCCCAGACAGCTGATATCGGTGTAACTCTTCCACATCCCCGTTTAATACCAATATATAATTATTTTTAAAATAGTATTCTTTTAAAGCAGTTAAAAATAACTGTGAATTTTTATGAAAGTCATCCAAAGACCGTCCATCACCCATGTGAAGGTCACTAAAAATTACAATTTTGTCTTTGGAGGTTATCTTAAGTTCCGGAGATTCTTTATAAAGCCTTTCAAGTAGTTGAAAATAATGATTATCTTTAATCATAATCTTAGTTTGACAGATTTAATGAGTTACGTAAACGTGTATTCATTAGGGAAGGATCTTTAGAGCTTAACAATGATCTTCTAAAAGATTCGTGCCGCAGCATCCCCACTATTGTAGACAAAATATGTAAATACTCTTTTTGTGAATCCGGTGGATTAGCAACAAGAAACAGGATATGTACAGGTTTTTGATCTATGGCATTAAATTCTATTCCTTTATGGGACAATCCCAAAGCAACTATTAGTTTTTCATTTTTAGAACAATTTCCATGAGCTATGGCTACACCTTTCCCAAGGCCGGTACTCATATTCTCTTCTCTTTTAATTACATTTTCCTGGAATTTAGTTGGATCGGATAACATTTTTAACGATTTGGTTTTTGAAGTCAGTTCTTTAATGGCGTCAGCTTTTTCTGTTGCTTCGAGTTCACATAGATTACAGTCAAATACAACATCAATCATCCTGGTTATAATATCGGCAAAATTCACAAATTGCAAAGATTTATTCTTCAAATTCAGGATACTTACAGTAAGATTAGTAAATTAGTTCTAAATTCACCTAAACACCAAGACATTATTAAAAAAATCTTGATTTCAGGATCTAAATGAAAGATAATTTAGTGAAAGGATAAAAGTTCCATTATGATATTATTTACCAAAAATATTTTCATAACTTCAATACACTCCATACTTTTCCCGGGTACTTCTTCCATGATTACAAGCCGGCTTCTAATTGTAAATCATCTTGTTATTATGGAAAAACCTTTAACATATTAATTTTTCTCTGATAGGAGATTTGGAATGAAAAAATTAAAAATGTGTTTACTAACTGCCCACTCCTGGAAAGAGCTTGTAAGGGTTCTGGATACAAAAGAAGCAATGGAAGTTCTGAACCTGATGAGTAAATCAAAAGTGGAGGAAGAAAAGAATGAATAATAAAAAGCTGATACTAATTGTTTTTTTTATGGTGGTTATTCTCTCATCAGCAGTAACAGTCGAAATCGATTGGCGCAAAGTTAGTACTCTGAAAGATATGGCCTTTCTTGATTATGTCAAAAAACTGGACCTGAGAGGACAGGCAGCCCTTGATTTTTGGAAAAATATTCCTGTTAGCAGAGCAAATGAACAGGTTTTCCGAATATTCAGAAAAGAAGCTTTTGCAATATATATGAATAAATACCCACAACAAAAGGAATTTAGTAAAGAGTTTAGATTGGGATCAGGGACAGATATTATTGGCCCCATGAGTAGACAGGATCTAAAACTCCCATTTACTGGATTATACCCCTTAAAGGCAGGACCTATAGGTGATCCTGGAACTATCTATAAAATTGGGTACACAATTCATGGATTCGAGCATCCCTGGTTACTAAATAATGCAGACTCTGCCATTTGGGAAGCAAACAGGCACTCAAATGTAAAACTGGAGATTCTTGATCCGGGTTTTAACAATGATAAACAAATTGAACAAATTGACAATTGGATAGATAAAGATTTTGATGGAATAATTGTCTGGCCTATGCAGGAAGCTCCCACTGGCCCTCCAGTCAGCAGAGCTATTAATGCAGGAATTCCAACTGTATCTGTAGACAGGATGGTAGGGGCACGAAATGTCAGTGCCCGTATTACAGGGAATTTCCCTGCCAATGGGACACAGCAGGGTATGTATCTTATCCACAAACTTCTCCAGGAAACAGGAAAAGTTGAGGCTAATATTCTTATGATAAGAAAACCCCTGGGTAGCACAGCAGACTCTATGAGAACAGGACATTTCCTAAAGGTAATCAGCTACTTTCCTGGTCTGCATATTCTGGAAAGCTATCACAACAGCAGCAGTAGAAAAAATTCATTTGACCAGGTTAGTGAAGCTCTAATAAAATATCCAAATATAGATGTTATTTTTTGTACTGGTGCAGAACAGAGTATGGGTGCAGTACAGGCTGTGGACAAGGCTAATAGATGGGATAGCCGAAGTAATAACAGGCAAATTATAATTCTGAACAATGATGATCTTTTTGAAGCTCTAATAGCAGTGAAGGAAGGAAAACTTGCCATGACTTCACCCTACACTCCATTACTTGGGGCTTTAGGTGTGAGAGTATTATTAAAAATTATTAGCGGTGAGAGGATCCCCCAGGATGTAGTAACCCAGGATCTTCCAATGATAACCAGGCAAAAAGAGAATATTTTTGGAATTGAAACTATTACTGTCGATGAATGGATACCTTACTCTTACGGAAGGAATTGATATTAATAATTAGCAAAGGATAATTATAAAAATATGGTAAAACAAAAAATGATCAAAATAAGAACAAAGCTTATTATTATCCTTGCTATAGTAGGATTATTCCCTCTTCTTCTTATTGGTGTTATTTCCCTGAATATGTCCAAATCAGCATTACAGGAACAGGCATTTGCTCAACTTGAAGGGATTCGTGATTCCAGGAAAGCTCAGGTTATTAGATATTTTAATACAAGATTTTCCAATATTTCTGTACTGGCAAACAGTTCCCATATAATAAATGCCCTTGATGCCTTCTCATCTACTCTTTTCGAAGGAGAAATTGATCAGACACAGTATGATTATTTTGAAAGTCTTGAATATGGCGACTCATTCAAAAAGTTTAGAGATGAATACGGCTATTATGATATTATGCTGGTTACTACCAATGGTGATATAGTTTATACCCTTAGAAAAGAAGCTGATTTGTCGCAGAATGTATTTACAAACCCTCTTAAAGAAACATTTTTGGGAAAACATTTTTTAGAAGGATTTAATTCTGTAGTAATTACCGATTTCGAACTCTACGAGGCTTCCGGTAATCAACCAATTTCATTTCTAATATCACCTATTAAATATTATAATTATACTGAGGGAGTTTTAATCCTAAAGCTGACTACTGATGTACTAAATGAAATTATGCTTGATCACTCAGGATTGGGTTCAACTGGTGAAGTCTACATGGTGGGGCCGGATAATTTAATGCGCTCAGATTCATTTTTAGATCCAGGGAATCATTCTGTCCAGGCTTCCATGAATAATCCGGAATTAGGTGAAGTTGATACATACGCAAGCAGACAAGCCCTGGAGGGAATAACTGGAAGAGGTATTATTAAGGATTACAGAGGAATTAAAGTCTTATCAGCCTATGTACCACTATTTGTTCATAATACCAGTTATGCATTAATAGCAGAAATAAATGAATCTGAAGCTTTCATTGTAATCGACAATTTAAGAAACGTATTAATAATAATTGGGTTATCTACAATTCTGGTCATACTCATTGCTTCGATACTTACTGCCAACAAATTTACTTTGCCTATAATAACTCTGACAAAGGCTTCTACAGAAATATCTGCAGGAGATCTGGATAAAGAGATAGATGTTACCAGTAATGATGAATTGGGTATACTGGCTAATAGCTTTGATACAATGAGGAATTCAATAAGGGACAAAATATTAAATCTTGACTCTGAAATCGAACAGCGCAGAAAAGCGGAAGATGAACTCCGGCTCAATCGTGATAATCTGGAAGATATTGTTACAGACCGTACAGCTGAACTTATGACAAGCATGGATCGCTTTGAAGTTTTATTTGACCAGGCAGCTGATGCTTATCTTATTGTAGATGATGGTCATTTTATTGATTGTAATCAGGCTGCAATCAGACTTTTAAATTATGAAAATAAGAATGAAATATTAAACTTAAATCCTTCAGAAATATCACCTGAACTACAGCCAGACGGAACTAATTCCAAAGAATTATCAGATAAGATGATAAAAATAGCTTTTGAAAAAGGTGTTAATAAGTTTGACTGGATCCATTATCAAAAAGGCAATATTGAAATCCCTGTAGAGATAATTCTGACTCCTATAGAATTGGATAATAAACAGGTATTACTCGTTGTCTGGCATGACCTAACGCAGCGAAAGAAAACAGAAAATGCACTTGAACAGGCAAAGGATGCAGCCGAAACAGCTGATAAAGCAAAGAGTGACTTTCTGGCCAATATGTCTCATGAAATAAGAACACCAATGAACGCTATTATCGGTCTGGACAGTCTTCTTGCAAAAACTGACATGAATTCAAAACAGCAGGACTATGTGGATAAAATTGGAACTTCTGCCAAAAATCTTCTCGGAATAATCAACGACATACTGGACTTCTCCAAAATTGAAGCCGGAAGGCTTGAGATAGAAAACACAACATTTGTTCTTAATGAGGTGATGGACAACCTGTCTGGAATGATAGGAGAAAAAGTAAGAGACAAAGGTCTTGAACTGATTTTTAATCAGGATAAAGAAGTACCCCAGTATCTTGTTGGAGACCCCTTAAGGCTTGGGCAAATACTTTTAAACCTTACAAACAATGCAATTAAGTTTACAGAAAAAGGTGAAATAGTTGTCGTCTCCAAGTTGTTAAAGTCAGATACAAAAGGTATCCAAATGCGCTTTGAAGTAAAGGATACAGGAATAGGTCTTACAGAAAAACAGGTTGGTAAATTGTTTCAGTCATTTTCCCAGGCAGACTCATCAACTACCCGTAAGTATGGGGGAACAGGACTTGGTCTTTCCATAAGCAAAAAACTGTCAGAAATGATGGGTGGGGAGATAGGGGTTACAAGTGAATATGGAAAAGGCTCTACCTTTTACTTTTCAGTTCAGCTTGGTATAGGGGAAGGAAAAATTAAAGTTAAACGGACAACACCGGAAGATCTTAAAGGTCTAAAAGTATTGGTTGTAGATGATAACGAAACAGCAAGAGACGTATTAACATCATACCTGGAAGATTTTTCATTCAGTGTAAAGGCAGTCGCTTCCGGAGATCTTGCCATACGTGAACTTATTCAGGCAAAGGCAGCAAAGGATAAGGATTATGATCTTGTTTTAATGGATTATCAAATGCCGGGATTAAACGGTATTGAGACTTCCAGAAAAATACGTGAAGAGCTTGAGAATATAGAAGTACCAAAGATTGTAATGGTAACTGCATTTGGCCGGGAAGAGATAATGCGCCAGGCGGAAAAAGTTGGATTACAGGGCTTTCTTATAAAACCTGTAAGCCCTTCTATGATGTATGACACAATAATGGAAGTGTTTGGTAAAAGCAGTGGTCTTGATAAACGCCTTAAGAGTGCAGAAGAAATGAGACCGGAAGGGTTTGATGCTATACGCGGAGCAAAACTGCTCCTGGTAGAGGATAATGAGATAAATCAGCAAGTGGCAAAGGAGACCCTGGAGCAGGAAGGGTTCTATGTGGAAGTTGCAGAAGACGGAAAAGTTGGTGTAGAGAAAATACATGAAAATAATAATTACGATCTTGTTTTAATGGATCTGCAGATGCCTGTAATGGATGGGTATGAGGCAACTATTGAGATACGTAAAGATGAACGTTTCAAAGACCTGCCCATCGTTGCCATGACAGCAGATGCCATGACTGGAGTAAGGGACCAGGTGGAAAAAGTTGGAATGTACGACTATGTGACAAAACCTATTGTTCCTAAAGAACTTTGGGCTGCCCTTACAAAGTGGATCAAACCTGGAGAAAGAGAGCTTCCTGAGGAATACAGGACACAGGGAAAAGAGTTATCCAGTGAAATTGTAATCCCGGATGTAGAAGGATTGAACGTAGAAGAAGGGCTTGCACATCTAAGTGGAAATAAGAAACTGTACCTGGATCTTCTTACAAAGTTTAGAGACGGGTATGGAGAAACTGTTAAGGAGATTAAGGAAGCAGTTGCAAATGAAGACAGAGAGCTTGCAGTCAGACTGGCACATACAGTAAAGGGTGTAGCAGGGAATATTGGGGCAGGAGAAGTTCAGAAGGCTTCTGCGGTGGTAGAAAAGGCCTTAAAAGATGAAGATGAGAATGAAGAAATCCTTATCAGTCTTAATGAGGTTTTATCAGTATTAATTGGGAATCTTAAACAGGTTAATCTGGAAGTTAATAAACCAGCAGAAAATGAAGGTAAAAAAGAAGATATTGATCCTGATGAGCTAAAGAAACTACTTTCAGAGCTGAGCCCCTTGCTGGAAAAAAGAAAACCTAAACCATCAAAGGAAATAATTAAAAAGCTAAATAGTTATATTTTACCTGAACAGCTAAAATCGGAACTTGAAAAACTATCGAAGTTTGTAAGTAAGTATAAGTTTAAGGAAGCATTGGAAGTTATAAATAGAATGTTGGAAATATAAGAGTTCTGATTGTTGATATAAAGGATTATTTATCGAAGGGGTATGTTGGATGAAACACTTAAAAACAAGCTCAAAATCTCAGCTAAGGGAAGTTCTATTGGTAGTAATTTTTCTACTAACAGTTATGGTTAATTTAACAGCCCAGACAACAGGTCTAAGCCTTACAGAAGAAGAATTATCATGGCTTGAAGAACATCCTGTTATACGTATATCCAACGAAATGGACCGGACCCCTTTCAACTTTAATAAAAATGATATTCCCCAGGGATTCTCAATTGATTTTATAACACTTCTAGCTGAAACAATTGGATTTGAAATTGATTTTATCTCCGGTCCCTCCTGGAACGATTTTATGGAACTGATTCAGAACAAAGATCTGGATATAATTCTGAATATCGCCTTTTCCGAAGAAAGAGCAAAGTTTATTAAGTTCACCGATCCTTATTTTGAGTTTGCCCCGGGCCTGTTTACTCGCGATGATTATCCAACTATTAATTCTGTCGAGGACTTATACAGTAAGAAATTTGCAGTCCCCAAGGGGTTTTTCTTCGAATCCTATTTTACAGACCATCCCCAGGTAGAACTTGTAAGGGTTTTGGACACAAAAGAAGCAATTTTAGCTGTTTCCAACGGTAGTGCCGATGCTATGCTCGACTTGATGCCGGTTGTTAATTATTTTCTTTCTCAGCTTCTTATTACAAATTTAAAGACAGGTGGAACTTTGGGCCTTGATGAGGGGAAACCAATCGCCGCACACTTTGGCATTCGGGATGACTGGGAAATTTTACGGGATATTATAGATAAGGGTATGGAGGCTCTTCCTGAAGATAAGCTTCATAGACTAAGAGTTAAGTGGCTTGGCTATTCAGAATCAGCTGATGAAAAGGGAAGTTCTGATTTTGAAGCCCTGAGCTTGACAGAAGAGGAAAAGAGCTGGCTTAAAACCCATAAAACTATTAGATTTGCCGGGGATCCCGACTATGCTCCTTTTGAGTTCTTTAGTGATAGTGGTGAATATATGGGAATCGTTGCGGACTATCTAAAACTGATCGAAAGCCGCCTTGATATAACATTTGAACTTGTTCCTGACCTTACATGGCCCCAGGCTGTAGAAGCAATTAAGACAGGGAGCATCGACCTCCTTCCCGATATAACAAATACTGAAGTGCGCAGAAAAAATATTATTTTTACCAGGGATTATCTCAATTTTCCGCAAGTGATCGTGACTCAGAATGATTATCCTTCAGTAGATAGTATCGATCATTTTAACGGTAAGATATTTGCAGTTACAAAAGGATATTCCGAAGTGGAGGAGATCGGTAGATTGTACCCTGATGTCCAACTGAATATTGTGGACAGTTCTCTTGATGAATTAGTAGCTGTGGCCACTGGTCAGGCTGATGGAGCACAGGGGAATCTTGCTGTGCTCAGCTATCTTATTAGTAAAAATAATTTACTCAATTTGCGATTTACTTCTCTTTCAGATGTCGGTGGAGATGGAATGGCTATGGGAATTCGTCAGGATTGGGATCTGTTTCCACAGATACTCAACAAGGTACTGGCCTCTATTTCCCATAAGGAAATAAATCATATTCATGATAAATGGATAAGTGTTTTAGAGAAAGAAAAAACACTTATGGATGAAGAAGTTAACACAAGCTTTTTCAATAATATAATGATCCAATTGATAATAGTGATGATAATCATCATCTTATTTATCATTGGTGTACGTTTATTATTAAAACAAACAAATAACAAATCTACTGTATTTAACACAAAACAGATGATGAATGTCGGAATGATTATCATGGCATTTTTTATTGCTGTAGTCATAATTCTTGCATGGATGGCTTTAGCCAGAGTTAAAACAAGTGTAAAGAGCCAGATAAAAAGCTCCCTCGAAATAAGTCTTATAACTACTGAAGAGGGTCTTGGTCTCTATACTCATGATAATTTGAAGCATCTCTCATATGATGCAAAAGAGAAGAGTTTTGTAGAATTGGTGGAAAAACTATTGGTGGATTCTCAAAATGGTATTGATTTGGTGAATAATATTTCTATCGAGGGAATCCAAAAGCGTTTGGAATCATTAATTGCGAAAACCGGCAGTCAGGGATACTCCATTATTTCGCCGAACTATATCACTATCGCTATATCAGGGGTTAAAGATGCTGAGAATATCGATGCCATTGCTAAGGAAAGAATACCCCAGTTTGACAAAGTATTATAGGGAGATGCAACCTTTATCCCCCCAATAAAGCTCTACACAGATTCTTATCCTATAATGTTTTACGCTGCACCCATTATAAACCGTAAGGGAGATGTAATAGCTATACTTACCCGCCAGGAAGACCCGGGTCTCCATTTTAGCCGATTATGCAATTTGGGACGAATAGGATTGACAGGAAAGACATATGCCTTCGATCTCAAGGGGAGAATGCAGTCCGAAAGCAGATTTACCAATGAGCTTATGGAAATAGGCCTGCTGCAGGAAAATGAAAATAGCATTTTAAATATAGAACTTCGTAACCCTGGTGGGAATATGCTAAAAGGGTTCACCCCCGCAAAACCAGGGAACGAGCTGCCTTTAACCAAATCCGTATATAATGCCATCAATGGTGATGCTGGCATTAGTCTTGATGGGTATATGGATTATCGCGGCGTTAAGGTATTGGGAATATGGAAATGGAACAGTAGATATAATTTTGGGCTTGTCTCTGAAATAGACTATGACGAAGGATATTTATCGTATACTACAGCAAAAAATAACATACTTATAGTCCTGATAATTACACTTATAATATCCATTGGAAGCACTCTGTTAAGCATAATTATAGGTGACAGGGCTACTAAATCTCTTAAAAGGGTGAACGACAATCTGGAAGATCAAGTGGAAGTCCGAACAAAAGAACTTTCTGTATCAAATAGAAATCTTGAGAATACACTCGAAGCACTAACTCATCCTTTCTATGTTATTGATGCCGAAACTTATAAAATAGTACTGGCCAACAGCACTGCAAAAAAAACCTCCGGAGAAGAAGAAATTTCCACATGCTACAGCCTTACCCACAAAACAGATACCCCCTGTAACAGCAAAGAACATCCTTGTCCTCTGGAGGTAGTAAAGGAAACCAGGAAACCTTATGTTGTGGAACATATCCACTCTGATGAAAACAACGAACCTGTTTTCTTGGAGGTTTATGGCTATCCCATCTTCGATGATGATGGAAATGTTGTTCAGATGATCGAATATTCCCTTGATATTACTGATAGAAAAAAGGCAGAAGCCCAGATAGTCGAAGCAGGAAATAAAACAGAAGCGATTCTCGAAGCGTCTACAAATGGTATTATAACGATAGATGAGAAGGGGATTATTGAAATCTTCAATCCGGCGGCTGAGAAAATATTTGGTTATAAAAAAGATGAAATTACCGGTAGAAATGTCAAGGCTCCTGCACCGCCCGAAAATTCAGAAACCCAGGATCCTTTACTGGCTAATTATCTATTATCAGGCAAAAAAAAGATGCTAGGTAAAAAAGCAGAAACTTTCGGTGTCCGGAAAACAGGA
>DAOWEB010000256.1 GCA_030638735.1 Spirochaetaceae bacterium | reverse complement strand
ATGAACAGACCGTTTTTCTGCCAATAAATTTCAATAAAAAGAAATTACCTGGAAAATATGATTAATAATAATTATATTAGTTATGTTAATAAATATATATAAGTTTATTTTACAAGCGGGTACATAATGATGAGACCGGGGCACCTCAGGTTTTTATGCAGTAAAACACCCTATGCATACCCTATATACACAATTGTGAGTCCTACAGAGTACACTGAGTTCGGGAATATAATCTCGTCTAGTCCATCTTACTCATCCGAAGAATAGTTCCAGCCCATTTCATATATACCATAAAAATTTACTCCATCGGTAAAATTTACTGCAGTAGTATATACGGAAAGCACAGCACTTGTTTGGTCTACTCCCAAATCAACTCCACCCGAAGGTGCCCAACTGGTAATTTCATCATATTCAATATCAGCACCAGAAGTATCATCCACAAACCATTTCACCTTACAGTCTTGGAGCGCCTCGGATCCACTATTATAGAGCTTAAAAGTTATTTGTACATCACTTCCTATAATTTGATAAGACGGATTGATTACTCTTAATGCTAAGTCGGGTGTACCCAAGTTACAGCTCGCCATAAGCAATACAATTACTGAAACAAATGCAATAATACCAATATATTTGCCTTTCATATAATTAACTCCTTGAATTGAAAATTTTCATATTAATTATAATACAATTTATAAATTAATCCAGAATTTTTCGCATGGTTTTTGGTTTCTAACGCGGCGGCCTTCGGTTCAGGAACGATGGCGCAACTGAATTGGGTGTTGAGACTGTACCGAAAGGAAGACAACACTCAAATGAAGTGGACAACTTTTTGTATACAGAATGTATTATCGTATTCTATATGAAATTGGAGATGCTTAAAGAGTCATCGATGTACCTCTGCTAATCAAGAAAAAGCTGTTTGATTTTTTCAATAAATCCATTGTTTTTTTCTTTAATGATAACATTTGAAAAAATAGCTTTTCCAGTAATAATAATTTCCGGCGTATTTGCATTTGGTTCTTTATATGTCTTGTTTTTTATCTCAGAAAAAATATTATGAATTTCTGAAGTAACTGCATATTCAGGAGGGACAATTATCTTTGTTTCACAAAGAACAGCTGTAAGATTTATAAAGTACTTTCCAGGTTCAAGTATTATTCTGGAATAATCAAATGTCTGTTCACCTAAAATAATCTTTGCATTAATTCTTTTATGTCTTAATTTGGCACCACTAATCAGGTTGCTGGAAAGAATTGTAATTTGTTTATTTTCCCTCCTTTCTTTATCTGAAGCGCCAGCCTCTTCTTTGTTAAACATTAATAGATCCTGTGGCAGATCCTGGAGGTAACTGGTGATTTCTGAATTGGAATGAGCTTCCTGTACCTGATGCAGCCGTTTTTCAAGTTCTTCCATGGTTATAAGATCCAGAGCAAAAGCCTCAGTCAAAGCATTTTCAGCGATTTCTTTTTGTATATTTAAGGGTTTGTTATTAGGAACTAATAGAGCCATTGGAACCTCCGCCTGGTATTGTGAATGATCATAATACAGTATAATCCCGGTTTGAGGGAATATATACTGTTGTAAAAAGCTAATATATATACAATTATTAGTTTGGAAATAATTATATAGGAGACTTATGAAAGCAATTATATGCAAAATGTATGGGCCGCCAGAGAACCTTGAACTTAAAGAGATAGGAAAACCCATTCCTAAGGAAAATGAGCTGTTAATAAAGATATATGCCTCAACCGTAAACAGAACTGACTGTGCCATACTTAGAGCAAAACCATTTATAATGCGATTTATAACAGGAGTATTCAAACTAAAAAATCCTATACAGGGAACTGAGTTTGCCGGCATAATTGAAGCTGTTGGTAAAAATGTAAAATTCTTTAATACCGGTGCTAAGGTTTTTGGTTTTGAGGACACCGGCTCCGGGTCTCATGCCCAATATTTGACAATATCTGAGGATAAAGCTTTTGCACTTATGCCTGAAAATATAACATTTGAGCAGGCAGCTGCCAGTATTGAAGGTGCCCATTATACGTATAATTTTATCAATAAAGTAGATCTTAAAAGCGGGCATAAAGTTTTGGTAAATGGTGCAACTGGATCTATCGGTTCCTCAGCTGTTCAATTCCTAAAATATTTTGGTGCTGAGGTAACAGCAGTTTGTAATGGAAAAGATACAGAATTAGTAAAATCTCTGGGAGCTGATAAAATAATTGATTTTAATAAAGATGATTTTACAAAAGATACCGGGGAATACAATTTTGTTTTTGATACAGTTGGTAAAAGTTCATTTGTAAAATGTAAACCATTGTTAGTTCCCGGGGGAGATTATATTTCATCAGAATTAGGTTTTATGGCACAAAATCTATTTTTTGCACTTATAAAACCAATAATTGGAAAGAAAAAAGTTATATTTCCAGTTCCTCTGGATTGTAAAAGTAGTATAGTTTTTATCATAAAACTTATAGATATGGGAAAATTTAAAACAGTGATAGATAGAAAATACCCACTGGATAAAATTGTAGAAGCATATAACTATGTAGAAAAGGGCCAAAAAACAGGAAATGTTGTTATAACTGTGGAACATAATGATTGAACAAGGTTTGCTAATTATTGGGGTCGCCATATTTGGAGTGTTGGGAGCCATTCATTTGATCTTCACTTTCTTCTCTAACAGATTTAATGCCCGGGATAATACAGTAACAGAACGGCTTGTTAAGATTGCTCTGAACGAATCCGGATATAGCCAGGATGATGGTTTCAAACCCTTCTTTACTGTTTTTTTACCTTTCGTAATGCCCTTAATAACTTTTTCATTTTCTTAATTTCAGGTTTGCCGGGGTTTTGGTGAGCAAAAAATATTTCCCTGAACATACTTGTCTCTGAGGACAGTATCTTCCCTGTTTCCCTCTCCCACCGGGTCCACCCACTCTCCCCGGGAAATGCTATGCCAACTTCCCCTGTGTCTAGCGAGCTACGTCTCCCTAACCGACGGGGCTGTTTGAATAACCTTCCTCCCGGCTGAGCTGTTCCGGGTCGTCTTTTCACCGGAAAAATAGAAACGATGGCAATTCCTGCAGATGTAAAAGCGGCAAGCAGTATACCTATCATACCCATCAGCGGGAATTTCGCATCTTCTGCATCGGGAAGTATTCCCGTTATCGCCTCCACCTGTCGGCGGGTAAAGGCGGATTCCCCGGAAATCAGATTTTCCCAAAAACCGGAAGATCTCTGGTTTTCAGGAATCATCGGAGGTGTTGTTTCCCAGGTTATCCAACCTTTACCGGGGACCCATATCTCAGCCCATGCATGGGCATTTAGACCTGTGACTTCTGTTTTCTCTTCTTCAATAAGATATTCATATGATCCGGACGAGTTTACAAGAAAACCAGTAGCATACCGGGCAGGCATCCCTGCTATTCTTGCAAGTATCACACTTGAGGTGGCAAAATGGACACAATATCCCCGTTTATTCTCAAAAAGAAACTTCGAAAGAATATCTCTGTCCCCCTGAATGGAAGGGACCTCCAGATCATATATAAACCCATCAGAAAGATAGTCTCCAATTGCCGATAGTCTGTCAGCGAGGTCCCCTGATGCAAATTTTCCCCCCAGGTAAACAATCGAGGAGTCTATCTCCTTCGGCACTGAAAGGTAGACGTCCTGCATTTCAGGTGTAAGAACGGCGCTTGTATCAAAGGAATTTTCACCTGTCTCATAAAGAACCAGTTCCTGATCGAAAAGGAGAGGAACAGCTGGAGCATATCCGGTATTGATGTCTCCGAATTCGATATCCAGAGGAGGAGTACCCGAAATTAATGATGTTCTGAGAGTATGGGGAATATAGGGGTAAAAATCACAGACTACTTTAATCTTAATCCTCTGATCCATATCAGACGGGTGGTCTGTTGGTAAAAGAAAATTGATTCCGGAAACTTTTTCAGAAGGCTGAGTGCTGTTGTCCCATCCTTTCCCGTTATAAGTATCGTAAATAACCGTTCGAAGATAGTGCCATGACCCCGGTTCCATGTCGAGTTCAAAGAGGGGATATTCTGATAATGTCGGTTTGGCATTTAAATTTTTTACTGGCATGGAAATTCCGTAACCAGGTATTCCGGCAAGTACCGGAAATTTCGGAAAAACCCGAAGTACTGCCCTGCGGAGACCTGGAGCCAGCCTGCCGCCCACGAAAGCACTTCCCTGTGCTTCGGGCAGTAGGCTGAACACAGCTGTCAGACCGGAGGAGAGTAATAACAACATAAGTAAAACTATAAAGCCCCGTTTTTTACCTGTTGAAAGGTTGTTCCTGCTGAAGCTGGTTAATGTCGAGGTAAAAAGCATCATAAAAAAAAGGAACAGCAGCAGTTGAAAGCGATAAATCATAAAAAAGGTAAAACAGAGAACACTTCCATATAAAAGGAGGGAAGTTATAAGACTCGTTCTATATACATTAATGAATACCAGACACGACGAATATGTTAAAAAAAGTACAAACACCCAGGAGATAACCCCACGCATTTTACCAGTATCAAGTAAGGCGAACCAGATCTGATATGCTGAAAATGGTATGATGATTATATATATTATCAATGCAATTCCGCCGAAAAACAGCAGGATAAATAAAATAGAGGAGGAATATTTTTGCCATGCTCCTTCCTGTCTGCGGCCTGACAAAAAGGATACAATCTGAGTGATCACTACATAGATTATAATCAATGGAAAGTTGCCCCGGACATTGAGAATCCAGGCAGCCAATGCTGCAGGGGTCAGAATGAGCAGGCATATCAGGGACAATCTAAATATGTGATTTCTTATTGGTGTTTGTATCAAAGCAGTTTCTCCAGATCCTCCTTTATAGTCATCGGTCCGGCTACGGTAAATAGTCTCTTTCTTCGTTCATTTATCCCGGCCGCGAAATCCAGTGTCCCGGTTCTTTCTTTTTGGTTCATACCGGTACAGTTGATTATGCCGGAGGTATTTGTTCTATTTCCGAAAGACTCAGAAAAAAATGGGGTGACTCCATCGTCGAGGATATGGGATATCACAATGATGGTGCCGGTTCTCAAATTTCTGTCTTCCACATCCATCATAAACAAACTATAAGGATCTACAGCTCCAGGACCGATTTCTCTGAAATAAAGTCTCATTGTTGAATCGATAAAATCTTTAAATGATTGGGTATATTCCCCATGGACAGGGTGCGGACGCCATTCACCGGATCTAATATATAAGGGGATCCCGGCATTCATAAAATATCGGACCAGGGCAACCAGGATTTCAACTGAAGTATCCTCTGCCTCCAGAATACTGTAATCGGCAGATCCTTTCCTCCGGGTATCCAGATATAGAGTAATCCCGGGCCAGGATGTTTTTTCATATATTCTCACAAAAGGTTTTCCCAGGGCCGCAAATTTTTTCCATGCAATATGATGGACGTTATCTCCTCTTTTATAATCCCTCAGGTTGCGGTAGAGAGAAAAGTCCTGTGCATTTCCCGCCGCAGAGCCTGCCGGTCTCTTTACATCTCCATACACACCTGAACTATGTTCTTCAAGAGCTACTACCCTGGGATATACATAAAATGTTTCATTCCACACAGGGAGCCTTACTTCCAGCCATCCAAAGGCGTCTGAAACTACAAGCTCTTCCATTCCTAGAATATAGATGCCCCGGAAGGGACACCTGATCGTATATTCCCTGGTGAAATTTTTCCGTGAACCAGGGAAAAACTCAATTTTTTCGAACCTGGTTTCTCCGGTCCCAAGGGTACCGATGAGTGATACTGTTATTCGACACCCCGGTATAAAGCTCTCCATAATAACATACCAGTTGTAATCCACTCCCTCTCCCTTTACCGGATGTGTAGTACTGAATCCCTGGCTGTACTTCAGGAACAATGCTGTTAGAACAATGTGAATTACATTAAGGATGAGAAAAAACAATAGAAGGTAAAATATTATAAGAAACCAACCGCCGAAATAAAAACCTGTAAGATAGAGTATGAAACTAAAGAAAAAATATGGGAGAACTGCTCTGACATTTATAACAACAGGAGATCTCATTCAAGACCGGTCGGTAACGGTACTCTTCCCAGAACTTCCCTGATGATATCCTGGATAGGTATTTTCTCCATTCGGGCATTCGGTGAAGGAGTCAGTCGATGACTGAGTACATAAGGGGCGACATAAAGAATATCCTCCGGAAGGAGGTACTCCCTTTTTGCAAGGAATGCCCACGTTTGTGATGCAATGAGGAGATGAAGAGTTGCCCGCGGACTCATCCCCATCCGTAATATAGGGCTTTTCCGGGTTACGCCGGCGATTTCAGTGAGAAAACTTTTAAGTTTGGGATCGACGTATATGCTTCGTACTGCCTTGCGGATCTCCAGTAAAAGGTCCGGAGACACTACGGGTTTGACAAACTGCAGCGGATCTCTTTCCTTGTATGTATCAATAATTCTAATTTCATCATCAGAATCAGGATACCCTATAGAAAAGGAGATACCAAACCGGTCAAGCTGGGCTTCGGGAAGTCTGAAAGTTCCGGCATAGTTGGAAGGATTCTGAGTAGCAATAAGAAAAAATGGTTTTTTCAGAGGGTAGGTTATACCATCAACAGTGACCGACTCCTCCTGCATGGTTTCAAGAAGTGCCGCCTGGGTTCTCTCGGAAGAGCGGTTTATCTCATCAGCCAGAACAAACTGATGCATAATCGAACCCTTCCGGAATACAAATTCCCTCTTCTCCTGGTCCCATATATTCATTCCGACAATGTCCCCGGGCAGCATGTCCGGAGTAAACTGGATCCTTCCGAAATCCAGACCCGAGGCAGCGGCCAGGCTCTTTGCCAGGGTTGTTTTCCCCACACCGGGGATGTCCTCAACAAGGACCGACAGGTTGCCGAAAAAACCAATAAGCAGTGTTTTGATAATAGTCTTTTTCCCAATAAAAGCGGATTCTACCTCTTTGATGATGTCATCTATAGACTGTGCATATTTTGAATACATTATCTCAAAAGTATGCACCAAAACCTTTCCACTTATCAATACCCCCGGATCAGATAAGCTTTTTGCGCAGTACATCATTTTCTACTTAAAAAATACCTCTTCTCTAATATATTAACTATAGACTGGCGCAAAAAGCCTTAGGATGCATAGGCGAGCAGTGAGCTTGCGAACGACCAGCCAAAAACAAACCGAATTCATAGACATCACAAAAGCCTGCAGATGGATGGGTGAGGATCCCTCTCACTCCAAACCCGCAATCGCTGAGAGTCTTATGGTTGATTCTGGAATTAAAACTACAAAAGATATCTTTATTAAAATAAAAATGATATCTTTATCTTTAACTGCATATAAAACATCCAGATTAAAATAATCATGGAGGATACCTCTGCAGGCAGTTGTATATAAAAAATATGGATCACCTGAAGTTCTGGAATTAAAAGAGATAGAAATATCCACTGGAAAAAATTGTAGAAGCATATAAGTATGTTGAAAAAGGCCGAAAAACAGGGAATGTTGTTATAACTGTGGAACAACATAATACCTGAAATTATGGAGGATATATGGATCATGTTGTTTATGTGGATGCAAAATCCAAAGAACTTGAAAAATTGCTTGATGGAACAAAAACCATGATTATCCGTGGAGCAACAGGCAGAAAACTTCCATATGGTAAAGTGTTTGCAAATGACAAATTGTATCTTATTAGAAATAATGGAGAAGGCCTTATAATTGCAAAGGCTGTTGTCTCTAATGTATTTAACTCCGAAAAAATGGATAAAGATGAATCCATAAAACTGGTAGAAGATAACCAGGATAAATTACAATTGGATAAGAACCAATATAATAAATGGGCAGGAAAAAGATATCTGGTACTTATTAAAATTACCGGTATGAAACAGATTGATTCATTTGAAATAGATAAAAGCAGTTATTGTAATATGGATGATTGGCTTCCTGTTGAAGATATAGTTAGTGTCAAAATATAAGTTATAAATATTGATAAAAGTGTTAAGGACTTAATAGTATGAATGGAAGGGTAAAAGGAACTGTATATGTTCTTGTTTGTGTGGCCTTTTGGGCACTTATACCAGTAGTTGCAAAATTGGGTCAAACATCACTGGATAACCATCAGTTTTTATTCTGGTCCAGTCTGGTTTCATTTATTGTTCTTGGTCTATCTGTCTTAGTTACTGGAAACTTAAATAAGTTTAGTGAATATAGTTTAAAAGACTGGGGTTATCTATCTGTTCTCGGCTTACTTGGTACATACATATATTATCTGTTTTTATATCTGGGTTATTCTAAGGCAGTGGGGATGGAGGTACTTGTTATTCAATATACCTGGCCTATATTTATTGTAATATTTTCAATATTTATATTAAAAGAAAAATTAAATATAATTAAAATTTCAGCAATAACCCTGGGCTTTGCGGGTGTTATTATAGTTTTAACAAAAGGTAATTTTTCCAATATCAATATAAGTAATGGACCGGTAATTGCTTTAGTCGGAGCCGGGGCGGCATGTTTTGCACTATTTTCTGTACTTAGTAAAAATATAAAAAAAGAACCATTGGGTGTTGTAACCGTTTATTTTTTAACAGCAACATTGGCCTCATTTATATCGATGCAATATTTCTCTGGTTTTGCTGTACCTTCAAGTTCTGAAATAATACCTATATTAGTTAATGGTATTCTTGTTAATGGATTTTCCTATCTGTTTTGGCTGCTTGCTTTAAGATCAACTGAAGCTTCGTGGTTGGCTCCATATGTTTTTATTACACCCGTACTATCTGCAATTTATTTAATAGTTTTTTTTAATGAACCTTTTGCAGCCGCATATGGTATAGGTTTGATTTTTGTTGTTACCGGTGGTTTAATAAACAGTATAAAAATGGAAAACAATCACAATTGAGATAATGTAAGGTACATGAAATTTATTGTTACTTAATAATAACCGGACTCACCCTGTATAAGGCTCCGCTTTTTGCGTCTGTAAGAATATAAAGAGAACCATCAGGACCTGTTCTGACATCTCTGATTCTTCCAATTTCCTTATGGAGTAATACCTCCTGATGGGTTATGCTTTTTCCTTCTACCACAAGTCTTCGGAGGTGTTGACCTGCAAGGGCTCCTATGAAGATATTTCCCTGCCATTCAGGGAATTTATCACCATAATAAAATGTCATTCCTGATGGAGCAATGGAAGGTACCCAGTAGATTACAGGATTCTCAATCCCTGGTTTTTCAGTTTCTGTAGAGATTATCGTTCCATTGTAATTGATGCCGTAAGTAACTATGGGCCAACCGTAATTTTCACCTGCTTTAATAATATTTACTTCATCACCGCCCTTTGGACCATGTTCATGAAGCCATAGAAGTCCGGTTTTTTTATCCATGGCTATTCCCTGAGCATTCCTATGACCAAAACTGAATATTTCCGGCAGGACATTCTGTCTGTTTATGAAGGGGTTGCTGGAGGGGATACTACCATCAGGATGTATTCGTATAACTGATCCTCCATGATGCTGTAGATTTTGAGCATTACTCATTCCTCCTCTTTCCCCCAGTGTGATGTAGAGGAAACCTTCAAGGTCAAATACCAGACGGGATCCAAAATGAATCCCTCCGGAACTTTTAGGTGAAGCCCTGAAAATAATTTCCACATTGCTTAATTCAGTTTCTGATAAGTTTGCTCTGGCAACAGCTGTACTGTATCCACTTGATCCGGACTCTGAAAAGGAAAAATAGATTAAATTATTTTCTATATATTCAGGATCAATAATAATATCCAGTAAACCACCCTGACCTGTGGTTGCTATTTCCGGGAGTCCGCTTATTGGAACAAGATTATTGTCTGTAAATAGATTCAGCCGACCTGGCCTTTCGCTAATAAGTATACCATCATCTCCGGGAAGAAATACGAGAGACCAGGGGTTCTCAAGTTTTCCAATAATTTTTTCCAGAATGAAATCAGTTTCTTCTGAATGAATAAGATGGGAATCACTGCCCTGAGCTATAATTAACGCAGTTAGCATTATTAGGAAAATTGTAAGTGTATATTTTTTCATATCCTAAAATTAACAACCATTATAAAATTAGTCAACTTCTAACTGTCCGTGGATTTTTTCCACGGACATAAATTTTAGACATAACACTGTTAAATGTCCGTTTTTCCTAAGAAAGCATATTAATACTTAATTTTTTTACTTTGTACAGTTTTGATGTATTTTGTAAACTCTTTGTTATGGAGCCTTTCAATATGCCTTCCTTTTTCGTTTTTTCTTCTTTCCAAATAAGCTATCTCATTTTTTAGGCTCAGATAACTGTCATATCGTTCAGGACTAATCTTTCCGTTTTCCAGGGCTGCCTGAACTGCACAACCTGGTTCATTTATATGTTTACAGTCAGTAAATTTACAACTATCTGCAACTGCAGCAATTTCATCAAATACATTATCAAGATCATCCTCATCAGCCCAGAGCTGAATCTCTTTAAGACCGGGAGAGTCTACAATATAACCACCGTTAGCCAGTTGAAACATAACTGATGAAGAAGTTGTATGTTTTCCTCTCTTATCATTATTTCTCAATTCACCGGTTTTCTGTACTACTTCATTTAACAAAGCATTTGTCAGTGCAGATTTACCTACTCCTGAGGGTCCTATAAAAGCTGCGACTTTACCATCTGCCAGATAATCAAAGATGGTTGAAATACCGCTGCCATCTTTGGCACTGCTGATTATTATATTTACTCCGGGTGCAATGGTTTCAGCCTGAAGTTTAACCAGGTCAGCCTTATTGTTAAGATCTGCCTTATTTAGAATAAGTAAAGGAGTAGCACCACTATCCCATGCTACTGCTAAAAACCTTTCCAGAAGTCTGTCTGAGTAATTTCTACCTCCATCCAGGCCCAATACTATAGCCACATAGTCAATATTTGCTGCAATTATCTGTTCTTCAGTAATGACCCCGGCAACCTTACGGCTTATCTGAGTTTTTCTGTCAATAACTTCTTCTATAATAACTGAATCTTCATAAACTCTGACATTGACCCAATCCCCCACATATGGGAAATCACTGCTCATTTCTGCCTTGTGGAGAAAACTACCTTTTACTCTGGCTTCTTTGATTTGTGATTCAATTTCCACCTTATATAAATCGCGATGTTTTGCAACAACACGTCCTCTTGTATTAATATAGTTGTTCAACTTCTTTTCCTTTTTCAAGACTCAATCTATGGAGAGTTGAAATTGTTTTTTTTGACGGAAATGGCAATGTCATCATAGGTTCAGCAGCTAATGTAAGTAATAAAAGCTCGTTATCATCTGATGCAATTCTGTTCAGTCTGATTGTTCTGCATTTAGAACATCTGTGAATAACAGACCATTCCTTGTTTTTTTGTACACATACACCTATAGGTTCCATAATGCCACAGCAACTGGATCTTCTGTCTCCCGGTATAATATCCACATGACAACTGCTCAGGCAGTTTGGGCAATGATTTCTATGCTGTCCACCATGTTCCAGAGCAGCAACACCTTTGCCGCAGGATAGACAGATAAATGATTCCTGTGGATTATTTCGTAATATTTTATTTCTGGACATTAAAAACACCTCTAATATCTAATTTTGAGAAAAAAATTAATAAATGTCGGGTGTAGTCCTGTTCGTTACAGAATGTAACTTAATTTGATAAGACTGGATCTGATTAGCAATTTTATATATGATCAAAAAATTATTTTAAACAAATTTTAATTGCTTAGAACAGGAAAAACCCATCTGCAACAAAATTTAACATTAACGACCTCCTCAAAAATTCAACTGCTTACCTCTATGGTAACTGTGTATTACAGAATTATCATGCAGCTGCATAAATGTCAAGAACCGGTTATTACCAGTATCAGCTTATTTTTTTCTTGAAATCTTTTATAGGAAGAAAGTAAAATAATTCCTGTATTGACTCCCCAATATAGAAAGAATAATATTTGGAGATGAATAGTAAACCTTCTTCTGTGTATAATGGATTTGTTTCTGCTCTCCTGGCCTATTTCATTTGGGGGCTTTTGCCTATCTATTGGAAGAATCTGGGGTTTATACCCTCCTGGGAACTCATTGCCTGGCGTGTTGCCGGTTGCGGTGTTTTTGCCTGGATTATCATATTCTTCCGCAGACGAATTGTATTGAAATCCCTGATAAATCTTAGATTATTTCTTCGCATTATAGTGGCCTCACTTTTAATTGGCCTTAATTGGATACTCTACATTTGGGCTGTCAGTACCGATCATATTTTGGAAGCCAGTCTGGCTTATTATATTAACCCTCTGATAAATGTGATCCTGGGCATCATTTTCTTTTCTGAGAAATTGGGGAAAATTCGTTTTGCAGCACTCTTACTGGCTCTGATTGGAATCATTATCATGACCCTGGCAGGAGGCACTTTCCCCTGGATCAGTATTATTCTGGCACTTACCTTCGGATTATACGGTATGGTGACAAAGGGTTTTCCTTCAGAGATAGACAGCATTGAGGTCCTTGCATGGGAAATGGTTGTTCTCAGCCCTCTGGCTCTTATATATCTGATCTTTCTGGGATACCATGAAAGCTGGCACTTAATATCCCAGGGAACTGCAACTACCATAATGCTCAGTCTGGCGGGTATTGTCACCCTGATTCCTCTCTGGCTCTTTGGTGTAGCTGCCAGGAAACTTCCCCTGGGGGTTCTGGGATTTCTACAGTATATTACTCCCACATTTATGCTTATTCTTGATGTCTTTGTTTATAAGGAACCTTTTAATCTCTATAAAGGCGTGGCATTTATTTTTATTTTAACAGCACTTTCGCTATATTCATCTACACTGATAATTAAGTCCGGAAGAAGAACTCAGGAAACTTAAGGTATTTATGATAATTAGAATAATCATTTTGAAATTACAAATTCAGCCAATATACTATGAATAATTGTTATATAATATTAAAAATCATTTATGGTGTAGTGAAAAGGGAGGAAAATTTTTCATAATTTCCTTTCAGATCATTGTCCATAAATATAGTTGGAACTCCACCGACAAGAATATCTGCACCACTGTCAATTAATTTCTTTCCTATGTCCAAATCAACTCCTCCATCTACCTGAATGAAAATTTCTGACTGATGAGTTTTAATCAGATGCCTTGTTCTTTCAATTTTTTTAAAAGTCTGGGGCAGAAAATTTTGTCCTTCAAATCCCGGTTCTACACCCATAAGAGTTACATAGTCCAGATAGTCAAAAAGAAAATCCAATCTCTCCGGAGGGGTCGCCGGACTAAGAGCAATACCTGCCAGAGCTCCCTTCTCCCGAATTAAATTTAAACATCGGATAGGGGCATGGCTTGCCTCTATATGAAATGATATGGCATCTACTCCTAAAGCAAGAAGTTTTTCAATCCAATCCAGCGGGGCAGTGCACATGAGGTGCACCTCTATCAGCTTTTCTGTAAGCTTTCGAAGATCCCGGATGAAATTCAAATTCAATCCGATGTTTGGAACGAAATGTCCATCCATAATATCAATATGGTACCAGGATATTTCAAGTTTATTTAATGTTTGTATATATTCCCCCTGAAGAAAACTGTTTCCACACATCAATGAGGGGCTAATTCCCACTTCAATTTTTCTCTCTACCATCAGTTTCTCCATATAACAACATTTTATTGACTTATTTTATAATTGTAGTATTATAATATCATAGTACGATATTGAAATATATTCAAGAAAAAAGGAGAGTTCTTTTGAAAGAGATTCATATAAATCTAAAACGGTTTGATGTACCCCGTAAACAGGGTGGACTTTGTCCGGTTAATGATTCTTCGGAATGGATAAAGGATATTATGAAAGACACCATTAATTCCGGGCTTGGTGAAATTGACGACCTGCGCTTATGCTTTTTTCTTCCTGAAAGTCTAATTCATCCTGCATATGATGTTATAAAAAACAGTCCGAAAGCTGAAGATCTGAATCTTTTTATTGGATCCCAGGGAGTCTACCGAGAGGATGTATTACCTGGCAAGAACTTCGGAGCATTTACCTCAAATCTTCCATCGGCTGCTGCTGTTAATCTGGGAGCTTCATGGGCAATTATAGGTCATTCCGAAGAGCGAAAAGATAAAGAAGAGATTTTACAGTCGTACATTTCAGTCGTAAATGGTGAAGGAAGTAAAGATTCCAGAGCCAGTGAAGTTGTAAATTCTCTCTTGAATCAGGAAGCTTTGGCAGGAATGAAGGCCGGTATGAATATACTGTTCTGTGTTGGAGAGACTGCAGAAGAGCAGGGGCAGGGTGATTTTTCCAGTCAGAAACCCAGAATAATTGAAGTACTTCGCTCCCAGCTGATTCAGGGACTTGACAGCCTTACAGGTTATGCCAATCGGGAACTTGTTATAGGTTATGAACCCCGCTGGGCAATCGGTCCGGGCAAAATACCGCCGGATGGGGAGTATATCGCTTTTATCTCAGCCTTAATTAAAGAAATATGTCTTGATGTATACGGTATAACATTTCCGGTAATCTATGGAGGAGGATTAAAGGAAGAAAATGCTGCTATGATTGCAGGAGTTCCGTCTATTGACGGAGGACTTGTTGCTTTAACCCGTTTTTCCGGTGAACTCGGATTTTTTGTGGAAGACCTTGTAGTTATTGTAGAAAAATATATTTGAGAAAGGAAAAAAAATGAAATATATAGATTTTGAATATGGGCATGGATTGATGACTGCCGAAATGCCTGACAGAGCAGATGTTTTTATTCCCGGGGAAACTGTGCCTGATCCTTTATTTATTCCTGAAGATAAACTTGAAGAATTAAGCCGAAACTCTATACTCAGTCCAATCGGGATGAAACCTATAAAGGATCTGGTCAGGAAAGGTTCGAAGGTTGTTATTATATTTCCAGATAGAGTTAAAGGCGGATTTCACAGAACATCCCATAGAAAGACAGTCATTCCAATAATACTTTCTGAGTGTATGAAAGCAGGTGTGAATAAATCTGATATTAAACTGATTTGTTCAATCGGTCTTCATAGAAAAAATACGAAAGAAGAGATAAATAAAATACTTGGGGATGAAATTTTTAATGAGTTCTGGTGGACAAATCAGATAGCTAATCATGACTCTGAAGATTGGGACAACCTTGTGGATCTGGGACGTGATAAAACGGGTAACCGGGTTATAATGAACAAAGATGTTTTTGAAGCGGATTTACCAATTTTAATTGGCCATACCATGGGAAATCCTTATGGAGGATATTCCGGAGGATACAAGCACTCCGCGACTGGAATAACCCATTGGAGAAGTATTGCGGAACATCATATACCTCATGTAATGCATAGAAATGATTTTACTCCTGTAAATCATCATAGTCTGATGCGGAAAAAATTTGATGATATTTCCATGTATATGGAAGAAAAGATGGGTCGAAAATTTTTTATCTGTGATGCAGTTCTCGATACTAAAGCAAGGCAAATTGCAGTTTTTTCAGGATATGGAAAGGAAATGCAGCCCCTTAGTTTTATTGAAGCAGACAAGCGGACCTATATTCACTGGGCAGAGAAAAAGTACGATATCATGGTTTTTGGAATGCCCCAGGATTTTCACTATGGAAACGGTCATGGTACCAATCCAATTCTTATGCTTCAGGCCATAAGCGCCAATATTATCCGACATAAAAGAATAATGAAAGATAACTGTGTTGTTATTTGTTCTTCAATTTGTAATGGATATTTTCATGATGAGGAGTTTCCTTCCTACAGGGCAACATACGAACTCTTTCAAAAAGATTTTCACAATACTCTGCCTGATATCGCCCGTTATGGAGAGCAATATGCCCTAAATAAGGATTGGATAGATGCGTATCGGTTTGGATACGGGTATCACCCTTTTCATGCTTTCAGCATGATTTCATGCGGTCATATTGCAGATATGCATTCCAGTGCCATTTATATTGTAGGGGGACAGGAGCCCGGTATCGCTCGAAGTATGGGAATGAAGACCCGTGCAACTTTTGAAGAAGCTTTAAGGGATGCTGAAAAATATACAGGAGGTAATCCGGAAATTCTTGCCCTTCCCAGAACATTTAAAACGGCAGGGGTTCATTTGAT
>DAOWEB010000048.1 GCA_030638735.1 Spirochaetaceae bacterium | reverse complement strand
TCCATAAGCATAGGAAGGACTTTTTTTCAAGCTTAAGGGGGCATTCCATTTTGTGTTTTTTGACTTGAGTTCATCCTTTTGCTCTTCCGGTTTTCTTTCAAGCGAGGAAACAGCCAGGTCTGTAGTCACATTAATAAAATAGGTATTATAAGTCATTTTACCAGGTATTTTATCGTTTCTATATGCACAGGCTTTTATAAGAGTTGTAGAAGATAATGTAATAGGGGCTGAATATTCAATTTTTCCAGTATAGTCTATGATTCCATCATTTTCTTCCGGTGCTAATGTCTGAGTTAAAGTATACCCATCCTCCGCAGGAGAAGAGCCGTCTAATGTATAATAAATTACATCATCCGAACTGGAAGAAGAAAGATTAATAGATATGTCACTAGAATAAAAACCGCTATCATAATTAAAGCTGACTTCGCCAATAGATGCCTGATCCACCATATCATCACCATAGTTATCAGGATTACATCCTATAAAAACTAAACATAGAATTATTAAAAAAGTAAAAAACAGGGACTTCATTTGTGCCTCTCTTTAATCAGGTATTAAAATTTTATATGTGCCAGGGCTGTGATTTGATGTTCATAAACATCCTGATTAAACCAATTTTCGCCCTCATACATTAATGTAAATTTTAAATACTTAAATAAATAAAAGTTTAATCCGGAAGACAGCATCCATTCGTCTTCCAGACTTTGATATTCTGCATCTTCTCTGTAGAACTCAAAGGTTGTAAAAACTTCAAATTTTTTTACTTTTAAGGCAAGATAATTAAACAGGCCGTAAGTCCAATGAGCATCAGCATTTACTGTTTCATTTGTATAATGCCTTTCCATATATTCTGCAAAATAAGTTATTTTATAATAACTTATTGGTTTTATTTGTACAGAACCGAATAGCCCATGAGAAAAAGTATGCTCATGTATAATATCGTGTTCCCAATTATATAAAGCACTGTATCCAGTACGTATTTTTACTTTATCTTTAATATTAAATGACAGATTTATTTTTCCTGTTATTAATATACTATTATAATTTATATTCTTCAATTCTGTTCCACTGCCGTTAAAAATACCTGCATCAAAATCTATAATATCTTTTACATAATTATTGCCGGAAATCATTATTCCTCTGTCCAGACCGGGAGCTATTATGTCCGAGCTTATGGAATGAAACGGATATGGTCTGGATTGTTTGCCCAGGGATATTTCCTGTCCAAAGGGTGCCTTAAACTGCCCTACTGTTAATTTTAATCTTTTTGGTAAATCCACCCATAGATATGCTGTATTCAGGATTTCATTATAATCTTCATTAAATATTTCCTCTAAATCGAGGGAAAACTCAAACCCGGCTTTGCCCTTTCTTTTTCCTGAGAATTCAATATCAACAGCCGGAACCGGAAATGTCCAGTAAGTATCATGAATATTGAAAAAGCATTCTGTTATTATATCAGTGGTTATTGCCAGTGTTTTTTTATCAGTATCCACTATGTCTATGGCAAAAAGACTCATACATATAAAGGTTAAACAAATAAGAGTAAGGATTGTTTTTCTCATTAGTTGTCCTCCCCTTTTGTAGGAGAAGCAAAATAGCTCCATGAACTTGCACCGTCTGTTAATCTGCCGTAAGAGCCCTCTCCTGTTGTCGGAACAGTTGTAAGACTGTCAATTATCGTACTTCCTCCTGAAGATGTAAGATAAACTCCATCCACTCCTGCTGCGAGTTTAAAGCTAGCATTATTACCTTCTCCGGAACCATCGCATGTAATTACTACATGAGAATAACTGGTCATACCTATACCGGCGGTTATTTGCCATTTATATAAATCATCTGCATCATCACTTAAATATAATCCCCCGAGATCTACAGAATCTGATGTGCTATTGTAAAATTCCACCCAGTCATCTTCACTCGAATTGTCACCGGAAACTTCATTTATAAAAATTTCATCAACATAATCTGTGGTATCTACTTTATCTTGATGAGCCATTTCCGGTGCGATTAGGGCACATCCGCAGAAAAGTATTAAGAATAGTAGTGAAAAAAGTAGTATTTTAATGGGTGTCATACTTGCTCCTTGTGTGATTCTGTAATTAGTATATAGTATTTTGTTTTAGGTTTCCATAAAAAAATGATTGTACTACAACGAAGATTGGATTTATTCAATCTTCTGAATTTC
>DAOWEB010000026.1 GCA_030638735.1 Spirochaetaceae bacterium | reverse complement strand
CAAAAAAAGGTTATAAAACTGCCATCATTGAAAAAAACCAATTAGGTGGAACAGGATTCAGAACGGGTTGCCTTCCTGTAAAGAGAAACCTTGATATTATTAGAAAAGTAGAAGAAACAACAGCTCTTGCAAATGGTGGAATAACAGAAACTCCCGGGTTTAAGAAGACCCTTTTATCAAACACTGAAAAACAAATGCTTCAGATTGAAGATTTAATTACAAAACGACTACAGGATGCTTCAGTAGATATATACAAAGGAAATGGCCGATTTTTAGATGCGAATACTTTTCAAATTAACGATAAAAAACTTGAAACAGATTATTTTATAATCGCTACAGGGACATCCCCGGACTCTTTACCTGGAATAACACTGGATGGGCATTATATACTCAGCCATATTGAAGCTGTAAAACTTAAAAAACTTCCAGTGGAAATGGCTATTATTGGAGGAAATGTAGAAGGGATAGAGTTTGCTTCTTTATTTTCCTCCCTGGGAGTAAAAGTAACAGTTATTGAGCAGGTAAACCAAATACTCGAAGGAACTGATCGTGATTTAATAAAACCTGTAGTAGATAAGCTTTTATCAAATGGAACAACTTTACTAACAGATGTAAAAGTCCTATCGGTTAAAATTAACGGAAACAGAGTGATAGTTAATCTTGATAATGAAAAAAGAATAGTTTCAGACAAGGTGATTATAACTGGCATAAGAAAAATGAATTTCCCGGAAGGAATAGAATGTACAGGAATTAATTATTCAAATAACGGCATCTCTGTGGATAAAAAACTTCAAACTAATATCCCAAACATTCTTGCTGCCGGAGATGTAAACGGAATACATGGTATGGCACATATCGCAATACAACAAGGAATATTCATTACAAGAGGTAAAGAGGGAAATCAGGTTATACAGGACTACAGCAGCCTACCAAGAGCAATGTTCACATTACCGGAAATAGCCGGTGCAGGAAAGCAGGAATGGGAACTAATTAAAGAGGGTGATTTATACAGTGTAAAAAAGTTCCCCCTTAAAAATACATGGAGAGGCTTCTCCAGAAATATCAATACTGGATTTATTAAACTGATTTTTGAAAATAATATACTCACCGGAATATGGATGACTGGACAGGATGCATCAGAGATTTTATCCTCATCAGGCCTGCTGATTGGACAAAATCTTGCAGAGTCAACTATTATGGATAATCTTTTTATCCATCCAACACTGGGTGAAGGAATCCTTGAAGCTCTTTTTAATGCTTAAAGCTATAGTGCAGCAGCTGTAAGCATAACAATAATTGTAGATAGTTGCAGATATAAATTGTTCTTGCATAATGATTTAATCTATAATAATCTGTATGTCTGATGATACGAATAGTTTTCATCGGCAATGAAAAAAAGTTTTTTACTATTTTAAAAATGTCGATTCAAAATATAAATATCTCACTAATTCCATTCAGCCTTGGATCCTATGATATAATACAAAAGCAGAAACCTGATATTGTTATACTTGATCTGGATCTTGAAAGAGAGGATTGGCCCCGATTAATTAGAAATATTCTGAATATCTCAAATCCTCCCTCATTATTAGTAACCGGTACATGGAAAATTTCTAAAAGAATAATTAAAGCAATACAAATGGGTGCTCTTGATTATATTCCAAAGCCATTTAATCCGGAAAATATTTTCCATATGGAAAAAGCAATAATTTTATCAAAAGACTCAACTTTAAATAAAAACAGAAACAAAGAGTTTTATCTTCCTGATAATATTGTAGGTTCTTCAAATCAAATACAATCTATAAAAGATTTATTATCATCATATGCAAAATCTGATGCAGCAATATTACTTCTTGGAGAAAGTGGAGTAGGAAAAAATCTTATTGCAGAAAATATCCATAGGCTATCAAATAGAAAAAATTCAAAGTATAAGACAATGCATACAGCAGCACTACCACCAACCCTTATAGAATCGGAACTCTATGGAACTGATGCTGGAGCATTTACAGATGCAAAATCCAGAGCAGGCTATTTTGAATCCGCAAACAAGGGAACTCTATTTCTTGATGAAATTGGGGAAATCCCACTGGAATCCCAGGTAAAACTGCTTAGGATACTTGAAGAAAAAACAATTACCAGAATTGGTGGGAATAAACAAATCCCCATAGATGTAAGAGTAATATCTGCTACAAATATCAATATTTCCAATGCTGTAAAGAATAAAACCTTTAGAGAAGATCTATATTATCGAATTAATACTCTAATGATAACCATCCCCCCACTTAGAGAAAGAGTTGAAGATATACCTCTTCTAATAGAATATTTCCTGAATCAACCGGATTATAAAAATAAAATTACAAATTCAGCCCTTGAAAAACTAATAACTCATCCATGGCCCGGCAATATCAGAGAGTTGAAAAACACACTTATAAGATCAAGAATTCATGCAGGGGAAAAAATCCCAATAAACGAATCACATATAATATTTAATTAATCTTTCTGATCTTTAGACCTTCAACAACAGGATATTTTTGTCCTGTTTCATCTTCAGTATATCCTAAATATTTGCCAAGTACTAAAATATGAGTATTTAAAGCAATTTCTGCAGGATTTGGTGTTCTGGAACGTCTTACAGGTATCATTGAAGCAAATTCCAATCCCTGAACCTGAATAAAACACTTGTACATAGCTACACTTTCAAGCCCTTCCCATTCCCCGTATGAAATTTCAAACATGCCAACAAAACTTTCCTCATCTGCATAAAGAACCTCTCGGCCGGATACAACACCATCAAGTATAATATACCGATCCATGTCTATATCATTGCTATTACCAGATTCAACCATAAGCACAATATCTTTAAGAGAAAGATCAAAATCAATTTGTGCTTCAATAGTGGTAGTAACTTGTGCTGATAAACCAATTACAATAATTAGAAAGAAAAATATGAAAGTATATTTTTTCATGATAACCTCTTTAGCTATGATTTTAAATCGTAAAAAGACTCAGGTCAAGTTTAGTTCAATTAACAATCTGCCGAAAAAATAAATATCAGCTTGTAAAATTGATCACTGCTTGATAGAATTAAGAGAGTATACTATATATTATGTATATTTATACTCTTTTTTTATATGTAAATTTGACAAATTAAGGAATGCCTACTAATATAGGGTTATACTGTATTAGAGCAATTCAGAAAGAGGGCGCATGAGCAATAATGAAATAGTACCGGGATTTGATGATGAAAGAGATGACAGCCTCAAAATTCGATTACAGAAGATAGAAGAAACAGAGAATTGTCTTGTACTTTATCTTACTGGATATATAGACACATATAACTCTAATTTCTTTCAAAAACGTGTTTCGAAGGCAGTAGAGGCAGGATATACAAAGCTTGTATTTAACTGTGGTGGTTTAAATTACGTTTCAAGTACTGGTATAGGCTCATTTACGGCTTTTCTGAAAGCTGTACGTCCAAGAGGTGGAGACCTTGTGCTGCTTGAAATTCAACCTAAAGTATATGAAGTATTTCAGCTTTTAGGTTTTTCCCAATTTTTTAATATTAAAGACAGTCTTACCGAAGCTGTAGAGTTTTTTGGCTCCAATAAAGAAAAAGGTACTTCAGATGTCTTTCCTAAGATATTTCAATGCCCTATTTGTGCAAAAAAACTTAAAGCTACCAAATCGGGACGGTTCAGATGTTCAGAATGTAAAACAATTCTTGCAATCGATAATTCAGGTCAGGTTTTTCTGGGTTAAGGAGTTTTTCTATGGGTCTATTTGGTCGATTCAGAAGAATGCTGAAATCCAATATAAATGACATGATCAGTAAATCTGAGAATCCTGAAAAAATGCTTTCTCAGGTCATTGTAGATATGAATCAGCAGCTTATTGAATCAAAAAAAAGTGTTGCCTCCTCAATAGCAGATGAAAAACGTCTTGAACGGCAAATGCGAAACAATAAATCTTTATCCAGAGAGTGGGAAGAAAAAGCAATGCTGGCTGTTAAAGCCGGAAAAGATGAACTTGCAAAAGAAGCTCTTCTAAGAAAACAGGAATTTGATAATCTCTATAATCAGTATAAGCCCCAATGGGAAACTCAACACGAGGCAGTTGAGAAATTAAAAACAGCACTACGCCAACTCCAGCAGAAAATTGAAGAAGCTCAGCGAAAGAAAAATTTACTTATTGCCAGGTCTAAAAGAGCTCATGCCCAGAAAAAAATACAGGAAACAGTTTCCGGTTTATCAGATAATTCAGCATTCGAAGTTTTTGATAGAATGACTGAAAAAGTAGAAAGACTGGAAGCAGAAAATGAAGCAACTCTGGAAATTTCTGAAATTGAAAATAATGAATTGAATCTGGAAAAACAGTTTGCTGAACTTGAAAGCGGAACAGCTTCTGCTGATCTTCTTCTGGAAGAATTAAAAGAACGTATGATTGAGAAGGATGAGACAAAAAAGCTTAATTGATGTTTATGTAGTATCAGAAGATCCTTATTTCATTAACCGTATAAAAATTTTCAGTCAAAATTCAAAAATTACATTCGAATACATGAATAACTCTTATTATAAATCAGCAACAAGCCTGTTTTTAATTGATGCAAATAGACTTGATCCTTTCCTAAAGGAAAACCCCAATTTAAATACTGTTAAATTTGTTGTTCATGGCGATCAGAAAGATCTTGCAGCTGCATTTAATGCAGGATGCACGGATTTTCTTAAAAATCCATGGAATTATGATGAATTGGAAGCTCGTATCTTAAAAATCTTAAATTTAAAAAATATACACACAATGTGGGATAAACTCACACTGTCTCAAAAAACAATTTCTACTGATAGTTATTCTACAAATATAAGTATAGAAGAGTATATTATACTAAAAAAACTTATAGAAAACAGAAATGAACCAGTGCCAAGGGAAGTTCTTCTATATACTTTATGGGGAAAACAAAAAGAGGAGTCCAGGGTTGTTGATATGCATATATCCAATCTTAGAAAAAAAATAGAAATCCTTAAGAAGTTTGATAAATTGTGCTGTGGAGGAATAAAAACTATAAGAAGTTATGGATATATGATTATTTAGAAAATAATTTTTTTTTTACTTCCCATTTCCTTCAATGCTTATTAAACTTGTAAATATAAATGTTAAAAAAATATGAGGTTAGAAAATGTTCCTAAGTCCTCCATTTATCTGGTCACTTTTAGGTTTGCTGTTAATAGCATCAGAAATGTTTATTCCTGGATTTGTAATATTCTTTTTTGGTTCAGGAGCAATTATTACAGGATTTCTTTCCGTTATAATTCCAGGGCTGTCATCTAATTTTGCAATGCAGGGTATTATATGGATACTGTCATCAATACTATCTTTTAGCTTTTTTAGAAAGAAATTTGCTAAAATATTTAGAGGAACTATTCTAAATAAAGAAATTATTACTGATTTAGGCCATACTGTTAAGGTTATTGAAGCAATTACTCCTGAAAAACCCGGTAGAGTCAGATTCCAGGGAACCAGCTGGAAAGCTATAAGTTATACAGAAAGCTTTGAACCTGGCGTAATGGTGGATATAGTTGAAGAAGAAAATCTTACATTCGTAGTCTCAGGGACAATCCTTGAAGACAATAAAAAATATTTGGATATAGGAGAAAAAGATGGGTAGTATTTTTTCAATTTACCTGCTTGCATTCGTTGTTATTGTAATATTCTTTAAGCTGATACGGATAGTACCGGAACAGCAAAGTTATGTTATTGAACAATTTGGTAAGTATAGTAAAACATTAGTTGCAGGATTACACCTTGTTATACCATTTGTACAAAAGGTAGCCTACAAACATACTTTAAAGGAAGAAGTTATTGATGTTGACCCTCAGGTTTGTATTACAAATGATAATGTACAGGTAACTGTAGACGGTATTCTTTACATTAAGGTTATTGATCCTGTGAAAGCAAGTTACGGGATAGAAAATTACAGATTTGCTACTGCACAGCTTGCAAAAACAACTATGCGTTCAGAAATTGGTAAACTTGAACTGGATCGTGCTTTTTCTGAAAGAGATGATGTAAATGATAATGTAGTTAAAGCAGTTGATGAAGCTTCTGATCCATGGGGAATAAAAGTAACCAGGTATGAAATAAAAGATATCTATCCCACACCAACAATTGAAAATGCTATGGAACAGCAGATGAGAGCTGAACGTGAAAAAAGAGCTGAAATACTTGCAAGTGAAGGTGAAAAGGAATCACGTATTAATATATCCAAAGGGCAAAGAGAAGAAGCCATTAATATAAGTAAGGGTGAAAAACAGAAGATGTTTAATGTTTCGGAAGGAAAGTCAAAAGCCATTGAAATCGTTTCAGAAGCAACTGCAGAAGGCCTTAGAGATATAGCTTCTGCTCTTCAACTTCCCAAGGGACGTACTGCAATGTCAGTAAGACTTGCAGAACAGTATGTTCAGCAATTTGGAGAAATCCTAAAGGGAGCAGAAACGTCTGTTCTTCCTTCAGAAATTGCAAATTTGAAAGGACTTGTAGATACTGTTTTACCTGCCCTTTCATCGGTTAGCAAAGGAGGTAATGCATGAACCCTTTCCTACCCCTTTATTTTCTAGCAGGAATTTTCGGTCTAATTGTAGTTGTTTCATTATTAAGAAGTGTCAGAGTTGTACCTGCAAGATCAGCCCTTGTCGTGGAACGTCTTGGAAAATATTCCAGAACACTTAATGCAGGATTACATGTCTTAATCCCCTTTCTTGAAAAAGTTCGATATAAATACAATCTTAAAGAAGTTGCAATAGATGTCCCGGCACAGGATTGTTACACCCAGGATAATGTTAAAGTTCGTGTAGACGGAGTTTTATATATACAGGTAGTAGATCCGGTAAAATCAGCCTATGGTATCTCTGATTATCAATATGCAACAATACAGCTTGCGCAAACTACTATGAGATCAGTTATAGGTAAACTGGAACTTGATAAAACTTTTGAAGAAAGAGACCAGATAAATGGTTCAGTAGTTCAGAGTGTTGATATTGCTTCAGATCCATGGGGAGTTAAAGTCTCCAGATATGAAATTCAAAACATCCAGGTTCCTAATGCAATACTGGAAGCCATGGAAGTGCAGATGAAGGCAGAACGGGAAAGAAGGGCTGATATTGCAAGAAGCCTTGGAGAAATGGAATCTAAAATTAATCGTTCCCAGGCAGTTATGGAAGAAGTAATTAACATAAGTGAAGGTGAAAAAGAGAGAATGATCAATGTTGCAGAGGGTAGAGCTCAGGAAATACGTTCTGTAACAAAAGCAACTGCATCAAGCATCCGAAAAATTGCCGGAGCTCTGGAAGATGTAGGAGGAGAAGAAGCTGCTGTTCTAAGAATATCAGAAAGCTACATAGAGCAGCTTAATGGAATAGCTGAAAGTAACAGTAAAATTATTCTGCCGGTAGACCTGACAAATATGTCCGAAGTCCTGGCAAATGTAAAAGAAATGATAAAATAACACCCCATAGGGTTTGTAGGGGCAGTCCCGAGGATCGGTATACCGACCCTCGCGGCTGTCCCTGCGTAATAGGATATTGATACCCCCCACACACGTATTGACAAAACTATCAGGAAAAAATAAAATTGACTCCAGACTGTATCTGTAGTATATTAAAAACTCAAATCTAAAGTAATGACTTACGTGTGTCCTCATAGATTAGATGATAGTTTTAGTTACATGAAATATACTGAGACACTGAAGCAAGGAAGATATAGTGGTTAAAAAGGGTTTCCCCTCTGTTCATTTTTATGATCAGGATTTTGTCGATATATATGAAAAGTCCTGGGTATGGATGGCTGACTCATGGCAGTCAGGAACAAACGAAAATGGATTTACAGATAAATATCTTAACTATCCGGAAAACAAAGTAATAAATCAGTTTGAAGCATGTCTCTCAACATTTTTCCTCGTATACAGTAATAATATTTATCCGGCTCAGACCAGTCTGGATAATTTTTACAGTAAACAGGAAGAATCAGGTGCCATACGGGCAAACTACTCTATAGATGATGGGAAATCTGTTTTTACGAGTAATAATCCTGAAGGAATAAATCCCCCTTTATTTGCCCTGGCTGAATATAATATATTTCATAAAATGGGAAATAAAAAACGATTGAAAGAAATTATGCCCATTCTTGAGAATTACTACAACTGGCTGGAAGAAAATTTTATAGCAGAAAATGGATTATATGTGGTCCCTCTGGAAGCAACTATGATGGGGAATTCACCCAGAGAAGGAACTTATTATCCCCTGGACTTTAATGTTCAACAGGCAATTAATGTTCTGTACATGTCTGCTATTGGTGATATTCTTAATAACAAAGAAATAAGCTTTAGATATAAACGACTATATTTTACATTAAAGACCAGAATTACTACTTTAATGTGGAATGAATCTGAAAATTTCTATTTTGATCTTGATAAAGATGAGAATCAATTAACTGCAAAAACTATTGCAGCCTTCTGGACTCTTCTTGCAGAACTTCCAAACGAAGATAGAGCAGAGGGATTAATAAGTCATCTTAAAAATCCTAAAACCTTTGGAAGTGAAAACCCGTTTCCAACACTCTCTCTGGATCATCCTGATTTTCATGAAGACGGTATGGGTTTTAGAGGATCTGTATATTCACCATTTACATTTATGGTAGTAAAAGGTCTTGAAAAATATGCAAGATATGAACTGGCCAGAGAATGTTCAATAAGGCATCTCTATTACATGCTTGATACCCTGCACCCTGAAGGTGAAGAAAAAGGTAATATTTATGAAGCATACCTTCCTCACAAAGAAGGACCAGCAGTATGGCAGGCCAATGATTCATTCCCAAAAACAATGTTCTTAACATATACTGCTTTAGCTTCTATTACACTGATGATAGAAAATGTTCTGGGATTATATATAAGCCTCCCCAGAAAAACAGTTGACTGGATAATGCCTACACTGGAAATTATGGGTATAGAAGATCTGTCCCTTAAAAGAAATATGATCACAATATTGAGTAACAACAGCTCAAGAGGCTGGGAAATTAGACTTGAATCCGAAAAACTTTACTACTTTACAATAAATATACTGGATGAAGACAAAAAGAAAACCCTTCCCATTCCTTCAGGTAAATGTTCTATGCTTATTGGAAAGTTGGAATAACCCAAAACCTTTATTTTATGGCTGGTCGCAGACTTCGTCCCCTGGTCATAGACTACGTCTATTGCTCGGGTATGCGTCCTTAGCTGCTCGCCAATGAGTCGTACCGGAAGAGCGAAGCGATGAGGAACGATCTCAGCGTCCTAAGATAATTTAGTTCTTCCATTGAGAGATCTTGAAAGTGTCAGTTTATCTGCATACTCGAGGTCTCCGCCTACAGGGAGCCCTAATGCCAACCTTGAAACCGTAACATCTGTGTTCTTTAGAAGGTTTACCAAATAGAGAGCTGTGGTATCACCTTCTATAGTGGGATTAGTGGCAATTATTATCTCTTTTACATTTTTCCCATCAGAATCAGGACTAAGCCTTGCAAGAAGTTTTCTTATGGAGAGATCCTCCGGACCGACTCCGTCAATAGGAGAGATAACCCCTCCTAATACATGGAACTTTCCATTAAAAACGCCAGTCGCCTCGATGGTCTGTACATCCTTTGATTCTTCAACAACACATATCTGTTCACTGTCTCTTCTATTATCCGAACAAAGACTACAAATTTCAGTTTCTGTATATGTTCCACAAACTACACAGTTCCTAATACTGGGTTTAAGTCTTTTAATTAAATCTGCAAGTGTATTTAAATATTCAGTATCTGCTTTTAATAAATAGTAAACTATTCTCCCGGCACTTTTTTTACCCACTCCCGGAAGACGTGAAAACCCAATTATAAGCTGATCAAGTATTGTCATCCAGGAAAGCCAAGATTACCTGTTAGAGAAGACATTTCAGATGCAAGTTTAACTTTAATTTTTGTTCCCGCATCGGTAAATGCTGCTAAAATAAGATCTTCGAGCATAGTTATATCACCAGGGTTAACAATTTCCGGTGCTATCTTCACCTGAATGACTTCCATAGCCCCATTCATCTCTATAGTCACCATATCACCACCAGAACTACCAACAGCTGAGACATCCTTCATTTTATCCTGAACACCAGTCATCTGAGACTGAAGGTTTTGCAGATTTTTAAAAATATCCATTGGATCCATTATTTCTCTCCATTTACGACTTCACCGCGAAACACACGTTTAACAAGCTCTAAATCTTCATCAACCCCGGTTGCACTTTCCCGGTCGGATGGACTTACTATAAAAACTTCAATATCAATTTTCTTATTTAAAATCTCCGAAACCTTCTCTTTAATGGAAAGGATATCACCTTTTACAGCATTTCCGGAATAAGTAGAATCAAAAGTCAATTGAAGTGCAGTACCTTCTAATTTCCAGGAAGTAGCTTTTTCAAGAGCCGAAGCCAGAGCAAGTTTATTTTTTCTCAATGACTGAATAATACCTGAAATTATATCTTCAGATAATTCCTCAGATTTTTTTTCCTCTGATTGAGGTTTTTGTTCTACAGAAAAAGAGCCGCTTCGAAGCTCTTTTTTTATACCCTCTATCTTTTTAAGAATTTCATTAGGAGATATATAAGTATTAAGAGATGATAATCGACTAAAAACAAGCTCCAGCTCAAACCTCTGATTAAGGGAGAATCTAATATCTTTATATAGCTTAAAAAGGAGTTCAATTGCCTGTTCTACCTGGGAAACGGAATATATCGAGATCACTTCTTTCGAAAATATCGAAGGATTTGATCCTAATAGAGCCTCTTTAACTATATTATGTTTTAAAAAAAGAATACTTCGAAAATAGCTTGTAAAATCTATAATAAGCTGATCAATAGAAACTCCACCCATTAGAGCTTCATCTGTAAGCTCTAAAACTCTTTGAGTATTCCCTTTAGCCATCTCTTCTGCAATTTTATTTACACTATCTATCCCTGCAATGCCCAACTTTGTCCGGATTTTTTCCATTGTAATATTTTCACCGGAAAAAGATACAACCTGATCAAATAAGGTATAGGCATCCCGAAGAGATCCTGTTGCCTCTTTAGCAATCCAAAAAAGTGCATCTTCTTCTGCATCAAGTCCAAGTTCTTCTGAAGTTTTTATTAGAATTTCTTTAATTTTACCAACACTAATCAGACGAAAATTGAACTGCTGACACCGTGATCTGATTGTTGCCGGTACTTTTTGTATTTCTGTAGTTGCAAATATAAATACAATATAGGGAGGAGGTTCTTCGATAGTTTTTAGAAGCGCATTAAAAGCACTGTTACTAAGCATATGAACTTCATCAATTATATAGACTTTATACTTACTGCTGTTAGGAGCAAATAAAACCTCTTCCTTTATTGTTCGTATATCATTTACAGAAGTATTACTTGCCCCATCAATTTCAATGACATCAAGAGAGTTTCCCTTTGCTATACTCACACAATTTGAGCACACTCCGCAGGGGGTATCAGACTGCCCTTTTTCACAATTTAGAGATTTTGCCAGGATTCTGGCAGCAGACGTTTTTCCAACACCTCGTGGTCCGGAAAATAAATAGGCATGAGCTATTCTTTCTGTGTTTAGTGCATTATTGATAGTAGAAACTACAAAATCCTGACCTTCAAGTTCGGCGAATGTTACCGGACGTTTCCTTGTAGCGGTTACTTCGTATGCCATATTCACTTCCTCAATGTTTCAGTGACTCTGAGTATAAATAAAAAACCCCTTTAGCTCCAGTCAAGTTTATTGCAACTCATCAATTAATCACTTACCGCTGCTACCTTCCAGTCCTGACGGAATTGGGCGACAATTAATAGCGCAGAACCCAACTTTCAACACTAAAGGGGAAATACGGAGAAGGGGGGATTCGAACCCCCGGAACCCGGTTAGGGTTCATACGCTTTCCAAGCGTACTCCTTCGGCCTCTCGGACACCTCTCCAGTTTTCAT
>DAOWEB010000087.1 GCA_030638735.1 Spirochaetaceae bacterium | reverse complement strand
TTTGTTGCACATGCACCTATACCAATAAATGCTGAATTTATAAAACCCTCAAAAATATTATCCCAACTACCCTGTGCTCCCCTGGTTGGCGAATAATCACTTATAGTAATCATACCCTGGGCAAGCTCCATTAGAGAATTAGCTGCAGCTGCAAAATCTTCCATTTCAATGGCTTTCCCCAAATCTCCCATTAATTGAATATTAGATCTCATTACATTTTTTACATTATTCCTGTCATATTCAGCATATGCCAAGAATGAAGTTACTAATATAAGAATGAGAATCAGTAAAAAAACTTTTCTATTTTTCATAGACACCTCCATAATGGTATATACTAATTTAATTAAAGATTACTGTTTTTGTCAAGTTTTTTATATTTTATCTTATTCAGAGGACAATTACTTTTAAATAGTATAGAATATGGGACTTAAGACTTAATAAATATTAATGAGAAGGTTGGAAATGGTAATATGGATAATAAATAATGAATCAATAATACGCCTAAGTTTTTTTATTGGGATTTTTATTATTATAGGATTGTGGGAAATAATTGCTCCCAGAAGGCCACTCAATTATTCTAAACCAGTTCGCTGGTACAGTAATTTTGGAATAGTATTTATTAATAATATAGTTGTCCGTTTACTTTTTCCAGTTCTTGCGTCTGGACTTGCAGCTATGTGTTATGCAAAAGGCTGGGGAATTTTAAATAATTATGAAATCCCTTCAATTCTTGGTTTCACTGCTGCTTTATTGATGATGGATGGGGCAATTTATATTCAGCATGTACTTTTTCATACTCTGCCACTTTTATCACGATTCCATGGAATGCATCATACTGATATGGATTTGGATGTAAGTTCCGGAGCACGTTTCCATCCAGTAGAAATTGTAATATCTATGCTTATTAAATTATCTGTAATAAGTATTATTGGTCCAAGTGTCATATCAGTCATTATATTTGAAACTGGATTAAATATGGGTTCTATGTTCAATCATGGGAACATATATATTCCGGTTAAAATTGACAAAATATTACGATACTTTATTGTTACTCCGGATATGCACCGTGTTCATCATTCAATTATTAAATCTGAAACAAATACTAACTTTGGATTTAATTTCCCCTGGTGGGATCGTTTGTTTGGAACTTATTGTGCACAACCTAAAGAAGGCCATGATGGAATGACAATTGGAATACCAAAATTTCGAAATCCAAAAAACCTGCACCTCCATAAAATGCTTCTACAGCCATTTGTAAATAAAATAAAAGAAGATCAACCTGAAAATGTCTAATTGAATCATAGAACTGCAGTAGGAAACAAAAATATTATTCTAATTAGGATGGAACATGAATCTTGAAAAACTAAAACAAGCTGAACGAAACTTTTTACAAAGATATCCCGGAGGGTTTAACCATCCTGAAATGTTGGAGATCTCAAAAAAACACAAACTGGAAAAAATATCATCTATGGCTAAGGAAAGGTTCAGAATTGAACAATTTTCAAATTCTCAACACATTATTGAAAGTATGATAAAACTGGTTAACAGTTCTTCCATGGTATCACTTTTTGAAAAACCGAAATTCAGAGATTTTGCAAATCAACTGGACAAAGATCGAAAAAATTTAATTGCTCATGGAGTAAAAGAATTACTACATGGGAATGAAGAATCAGGGTTTAATATTTTAATAGATATGCTAAAAGAAGATAAACTTGCAAAATGGACCTTACTTACAGTAATTCCAGCTTACTATTCACCACAGAAAGAAATTTTTGTAAAACCAACAACTACAAAAAATATAATTAAATACTTTGAACTGGAAGATCTTATTTATAAACCACTCCCAACATATAATTTCTACAAACAATACAGAGATGAAATTAATAACATGAAAAAAAATGTAAGTGACCTGTTGTCTCCTAATAATGCAGCATTTTCTGGTTTTCTGATGATGGTTATGGAGGGTTTGTAATTATTCTCCATAAAAAATAAAAGGTGCCCACTAGTAAGGATGGTTAGACCTTCTTGAAGCAATAAATTTTCGCTTCATTTCTGACATTCCCTGGTTAAAATAAAAGTTTTGATAAGTAACAAGTTTACATTTGCGGAAAAAATCAAAGAAAGAGGAATGAAATAAGGAAAGAGGAGGAAGGACTTTCTCTTAAAGAACCTTTAACTATGTTGGCATTTTAGTTTTTGAAGTATATTATTGTTTAGAATAAGTTAGTAAATACTGGAGGCTTCAATGAAATCCATATCCACACTGACAAGTTTCATATTTTTACTGATTCTTCTAATTATACCAAACAATACAGTGGCTGCTCCAATAACAGTTTACGATAATGTCATACAGGGAGGCCTCGTTTTAACCGGAAACACCCTTGGTCTAAGTAAAGAAAATGCTGCTAACGGCCCTGGAACCGAAGATTCAATAGGAACCTTTATTTCATACAACCAGACTTCTATTGATAATATCCCCTCAAACTTAAGTAACCCATGGGGAGAAGGAACAACAAATGACTGGACTGCCAACGGAAGCACAGCCACACTGGATATTCAGTCCGGAGCTACAGTAATCCACGCCCAACTTATCTGGGGAGGCTCTTACAACTATGTTGATGATATAACAGATTCTCTCGATACAGCTATCAGCCTTGCATATAATGACAACTCGACAATAACAGTGAACAATGACCCGCTCCTTAACTTCACAATTTCTGAAATGGCCTCCGCCGGTTATTCAGTTAATTTTTATACCCGAAGTGCCGATGTCACATCCTTTATCGCCCTTCACGGCCCGGGAGTATACACTGTTCACGGTGTTCCCGGGACTCAGCATGAGTCCATTAACTCCCTTAATGCTGCAGGGTGGTGTATTGCTGTTGTGTATGAACTACCCACAGAACCTATCCGTCGTATCACACTTTTTGTTGATGGTTCATTTATTGATGAAGGCTCTCATATCGAGTACAACATATCCGATTTTGCCACAGCTCTGACCGGTGATGTAACAGGCGCTTTGTTCATATCCGTAATGGAAGGAGATGCAGATCTTAATGGGGACCAGGCGTTGATTAGTAAAGATGGTACCACCTATCAGGTAATGAATTCTGCAAATAACCCTGATGACAATTTTTTTGCATCTCAAATAAATCAGTACCCAGGGGATATAGATACACGAGGGTCATTCGGCATTTACAATCACAATGCGATGACGGATGTCAATATATCAGGAGGACGACAGGGATGGGATGTAACAAGCCTTGAAGCATCAAGTCAGTCAGGGCACCTGGAAAATAATCAACAGATTCTTTCAATCCAGTTGGCTGCTGCCATTGGAGGTGACACATTTATTCCAAATACAGTTGGTGTTCAGATTGACGTGGCAGCTCCATGGATTACATCAACAACCACAGGTCCTGGATCAGGAACTATATGGAATGTCGGAGAACCAGTTACAATTCTCGTTAATATAAATAATTTGGATGGTATGGTAGATACAGCATCCACTGCACTCCGGATCCCACTTTCAGAAGGATTTGAGTTCACTGATTTATTTATAGATGGGGTGTCGACCGATCCAGGCACATTGACAACAGGAATGAACCTGGGAGTACTCACAGTTGGCACAAGTATTTCAATTGAAGCGGATGTTACAATGATCACATCACAGGTAGATACGTACGTCACTCTTACACCAATTTTAGAATATACCTTTGTTATGGCAGCAGGGATTGATGAGGTTACACTCTCAAAATACCTGCCTTCTATGAGCGTTGAAGTGAATCACCCTCCTACTGCTCCAGTACCAGTGGCTCCTGTAGAAGGAGAAACCGTTACTGCAAGTCCTGTACAACTAAAATGGAAGAAAGCAGCAGATCCTGATGGAGATGATATCACCTATGAGGTTTTGCTTTCGACAAATTCCAATTTTACTGGAGCCAATGTGATTCCGGTTGCAACACTCCCCTATTCAATCCACTTTGCCAGCTTAGGAATTATAGCAATAGGAATGGCTGGTCTAAGTTTACTGAGATCACGATCACAACGCTGGAGATTAGTACTCCTTCTGGTGATAATACTGTTATTCATCGGATGTCCCCAGCTAAACGATTCAGAGGATTTGGATCTGAAAAACCCCGATGAGGAAATCCAGGTAATAGAAAATCTGGAAACAGGAACAAGTTATTGGTGGAAAATTAGAGCTGTAGATGCCCGGGGTGGTGTTTCTGAAAGTGGGTCAGCCCAATTTACTACTGATTTTTAAAAATAGGAGATTGAAGAGCTTTAGCCTTAACATTCAATGGTCGTAATAGGCCGAATAGGAGAATGGTTGCACACCACCGACCAGGTTCTGTCTTGAATAGCACGGAGGGGCAGAAATAAAGATGAGTATTGGAGTTGATCTCCACAAGACACAGTTTACAATTTGTATGCTTAGTGAAGATCGGAAAATTATCAAATTTGACGAATATCCTGCAAGAAATGAGGGATATGAAGCATTTATCAAAAAGATTAACTTTTTTGATAGAAAATGAGTATGAGGTTTCGGCTGCGGTTGAATCAACAGGGAATACCTGGTACTTCATGAACAGGATTATTAAAGCAGGAGTTTTAGTGAAAGCGGTTAACACATTAAAGTTCAAGGTAGTGAATGAGTCTGTCAAAAAGACTGACCATCTTGATGCAAGAACACTTGCAGAATTTCTTGAAAAGGATATGTTGCCGGAGTCACAGTTATGTAGCCAGGAGAGTGAAGATATTAGGCGGGTAATAAAATCAGGGGCAATTCTTGTAAAAGCAGTTGTTTCATGAAAGAATCAGGTAAACTATTCTCCATAAAAAATAAATGGAGCCCAGTAATAAGGATGATTATACCTTCTTGAAGCAATAAACTTTCGCTTCATCCCGGACATTCCCTGACTAAAAGTAAAATTCTGAAAAGTAACCAGCTTATATAACCCAACCATAAATTCCTTGGTTGCCTGATCTGCCACCTGCCATAGAGATACTGACAGGCTGTTTGCTCCGGCAATTAGAAAAGCCTGGGCTAAACCCACAACACCTTCGCCGCCATAGATCTTACCCAAACCAGTTTCACATGCTGACAGATTTACAAAATCCGCTTCAATATCTAATTTTACAATTTCATTAATATTCAGATAACCATCTTCATTGGCATTGCCTGTGTCAGTTAGAACTAGTGCAGAAAGCCAGGGCTGCTCAGGAAGTACCAGACCATGAACAGCAAAATGAATAATTTTAAACTGCTTAAGTATCTCTTCTTTAGATAATTTCTTAACAATGGATTCATTTAAACTCTTACCACTATAAATATCCTGAGTATTATATAAGGTACTTATTCTATCTACTTCCAGTATTGTTCCTGGTAGATTACTCCACCCTTTTATATTTAAAAATGAATAATTAGAATTTGAAATATTGAAATCTTCATAATCAGCACCTCCAAAACCTATAAAATCTTTTCGATCCGAAGTGTAGTTACGGGATTTTACTATTTCTGATACAGCAAGAGACTGAATATAAGAAATATCAAATTTTTCAATTAAATACCTTCCATCCGGCATAATTAGAGTTTCAAAAGGGAGGAATGCAAGAATTCCATCCGGAACAATAATTAATTTATTGAAATTATCTATTTCATTTTCTATGGGCCGAATAAAATAATCGTACAGATAACGCCCAAGCTGGTGCAACTGATCTGAATTGTCCCCTGATATAAGAAGTAAGCGGTAATAGCTTATTATATTTTCAAAATCAAACTCAGTAATTTTATCAGCTCCATTATCAACAGTTAACAGAATATTATAATTTTCAACATCGATAGAAGTAAAACGATTGCTCAAATCCTCTGGAAATAAAAACATCCCATCCAGTTTAGTTTTTGAAATTGTTATTAGAGAATGACGTGGTGTTGAATTTCCTGCATAGGTTATTATAAGTTCATTATCTGCTAAATTCTTTTGGATTATACCTGTTCCTGGAAAATTCAAAATTTCAGATTTTTGAGAATTCAACTGCTCAATCAAATACTTGGCAGAGGAGCTCTCAATTGCATTTACTGCTTGTTTATAATTTCCCATCTGAAGATATGCTGCGGATAACCATTGGTAGACATGAACTTCTGATGCAAGATAATCCAGGCGGTCTTTTCCTGTTGCAGTTAATCTTAGCTTCTCTTTAAGATCTATTGATTTTCTAAAAAAAAGTATGGCATCCTCTAATTTATCAAGATAGACATATGCTAATCCAATATTATAAAGACAGATAGATCTGTCACCTTCCCGGTTATAATCTTCTGTTAATAAAAGTGCTTTATTATAGGAATTTAATGCATCCTCATATCTTTCTAAAATATGAAAAGCTCCACCTATATGAATATACAATCGAATTATTTCTATAATATTTCCCTGCTCCTCAGCGTGAAACATAGCTCTATTATAGTACTGTAATGCTGTATCGATCTTACCCAAATTGAAATAAACTGTACCTAAGCTATTAACTATTGAAATATAAAACCGGGATTTTTCTATACCCTGCCGCTGAAGAAGGGCTTCATATATTTCGACAGCTTTTTGTAAATTTTTTCTTGCATGCTCAATTTTCCCAAAACCAATCGTAATTTTTACTATACTCTCTTCCACTTTCTGCTGTTCAGCGTATTTCAAAGCAATGGTATAAAACCTTTCTGCATCATTATATTTACCCCAGGCAAATTCAATATTTCCAAGTCCATCATATATTGCAGGGAAATATTCATCTTCATTGAACCTATGAGCATATTTCAAGGCAGATTGATAGGCATCATAAGCATCTGCCCAATTATCAACCGAATAATAACTATCAGCCAGATATGACCAGGCACTTAATAGAACATTGATATTTTCCTGTTTTATTGCCTTTTTTATAGATTTTTTAAAATCTATTATGGCTGACTCATAATCAAATAGAGAATTATAGGCAATACCTCTCCATAAACTGGTATAATCAGACAGATCTTTTTCTTTACTTAGTTTTATATATATTGATTCAGCATTATTATAGGATTCAATTGCATCCTCAAAGTCACCCTTCTGATATAAAAGAGTTCCCTCGTTAAAAAGAGAATTTGCCCTGGAATAATCCTGGGCAATTACAGGGTTATAACTAAAATAAAAAATCCCACATAATAATAAAATTTTGTAGATCATAATTAAATCAGGATAATCATTCTATTTTAATATCCTTCGGAACCTACATCACGATGGTCATTTCTTTCCAGAGGTTTAGCTTCATTCACTATTAAATTCCTGCCATCAACTTCTTTACCACTCATTTTTTCAATGGCTTCAAGGGCTTCCTTTTCTGTAGACATTTCAACAAATCCAAACCCCTTACTTCGACCGGAATTTCTTATGGTAATCACTTTTGCATATTCAACTGTTCCAAATACAGCAAACATATCATTCAATGTTTCATCATTCTGTGAAAATGGGAGATTTCCCACATAAAGTCTTTTGCCCATTAATTTCTCCTTAAAGTATAAATCTGAAAGATATTAATCCACTTACCTTTCCGCTATTAGTATTTTTATAAAATTAAAATTTAATTCTATTTATATTTTATAAACCAGTTTCCCTTTATTGGCAATATTAATATACCATTTTTTATGTTTGGCTTTAGAATCAAAAGTCAGCATTTTTTCTTAATAATATGGAATTAATAATTATTTGTAGTTATATTATTATATATTAGTAGTTTAATAATGTTTAGGAGAATTTACAATGAAAATTTTAATATCAGGTCTTTTACTTATTATAACAGTTTTTACAGTTTATGCTTCAGGAGATTACGACAGTGTAGTTTACATTAAGGATGCAAATCTTGCTCTGGAAGGGTATGATACAGTTGCCTACTTTGAAAGTAATGCAGCTGTAAAAGGAAGCAATGAATGGAAAACGGAATACAAGGAAGCTGAATGGCTTTTTAGTTCAGAATATAATTTAAATCTTTTTTTAGGTAATCCGGACAATTTTGCTCCAGCATATGGTGGCTACTGTGCATGGGCAATGAATGATGGAGATCTGGCTCCTGGCAGATCTGAACTATGGGATATAATTGATGGCAGACTTTATCTTAACTATAGTAAATCTACCAGAAAAAAATTCCTTGCTGACATTAATTCTATGATTATAAATGCGGACTCCAAATGGCCTGAAGTGGAATTAATGCTCTCGAAAGCTGGAACAGAGTAAAAATCAATTTTATAGTTTGGCTTCATAGTCAAGAGTTGACTGGGCAATACCAAATTCTGCTGGAACTGTATATCCATAATATTTAAGAAACATAGTGATAATTGCAAAATGATGAACCGTATGTTCTATTAGATACCTTAACTCTCTGCCAAGACTCGAGCTTACTATAAACTCATTTTTACTATTGAGGATATCCCCCTGATAAAGCTTAATTTCCTCTGCAATATTACTATTTTTAAAAACAAAAAGTGCTTCTCTTAATTGGTGAATACGATTAATTGCGACATCTTTATTTGTTTCAATTTCAATATCTCTATTACGAAGATCATAGTTGACCAAAGGAAATTGATCAATAAACCGGTCATAAAAATCTATTATATGCCTGAAGTGTTTACCCACACCACTCATCCATGGGGAAGAAGAATCTTCAGCCAGGAGGTAATGTTTAAGAGAAATCTGATCCAGTACACCTATACCAGCTAAAAGCTGATTCCTGTTTTCTTCAATTAAACTTGTTAATATAATCTTATCCATGAAGTCGATAGTATAACGACGAATACCTACTGTCAAGAATCAGAATTTACGAGGCATAAAATATATAATAATTGAAGAAGCAATTACTATCATGCCAAAGATACTAATAAAAGTGGGTGCATCACCAGGGAGTATAATCCAGCTTAAAACGGCCCCGAATACAGGTATTAAAAATTTCCATATCTCCAATTCAGAAACCTTTATATTTGGAGTTTTCAGGAGAGAATACCATAGACTAAATGCTGTTGCTGTAAGAAAACTAAGCCAGGCTAAAGCAAGTATAAATTCCAAATCCCATGAGTTATCAGGAATACCTTCAACAGGAATAGAAATTATCATAAGAATTAATCCCCCTATCCATAATTGGGAGGAGTTTAAAATGATAGGATTTATTTTACCACTGTACCTTGAAACTAAAATACTAGAATAAGCTGATACAATTAATGTCAAAATAAGCAGTAATATACCAATAAAATCCGCAATACCAACAGATTCAAGTATTTGTCTTCCTGAGATAATAAAAATAATACCTGCAATACCCATAAAAATTGTAAAAAACTTTTTCCTGCTCAGTTTATCATCATTTACATGAATATGAGTGACAATGGCAGTAATAAGGGGAGAAGTTCCAAAAATCAGTGCAGCAATGGATCCCGGAATAAGGTTTATACCACTGTTATATAATCCATACATTAATACTGTCTGCAAAATTGCAAGGCCAAATATAAATCGCCGGTGCTGCTGTAGATTTATCAGATAGATACGAATATGCCCGCTAAATGGAATAAGAATAATACCTGCAAAAAAGCAGCGGATACCAGCAAGAAAAAATGGATCTGCATGGGAAAGACCAATTTTTAAACCAACAAAAGATGTTGACCAGAGTAAACTGGCCGCCAAAGCCTTTATTATGACTGAACTCTTTTTTACAATCAAAGATAATCCCTAACCCGGTTATTTGCGTAATATTGATTTTTAGTTATAAACTAAACCAATTCTCAAAATCCTTAATAGTAGGGGCATCCCATGTTTTATGAACATATTCACCACTTTCATCGTTATAGTAGTAATCCTCTCCCCATTCCTTTTTGTTCTCTATTACAATTTTAACCGAATCTAAAATGTAATCAAGTTCTTTATCTGTCATTGTAGGATGAAATGAAATTCGAACCCAGCCAGGTTTTTGTGATAAATCACCATGATCAATCATCTTTGTTATCTTTTCAGATTGTGATTTGGTAACATGAAGAAGATAATGCCCATAGGTTCCGGCACAGGAACAACCACCCCGAACCTGAATACCAAAGCGGTCATTTATCATACGAACAATCAGGTTATGATTTACACCCTCAACATAAAAAGATATTACTCCTATCCTCTTCTCACTATTATCACCTAAAATATGAAGTTCCGGTATTTTTCTAAAAGCAGACAGGGCCTTCCCCATTAGTTCAGATTCCCTTTCTGCAATAGCATCCACACCCATGGAATTTTTAAGATCAATAACCAGAGCGGCCCTCATAGCCTGAAGAAATCCAGGTGTACCGCCATCCTCTCTGGCTTCAATATCTGCATAGTAACTTCTCTCACCCCATCTGTTTGTCCAGGAAACAGTGCCTCCTCCTGGATTATCCGGAATTTTTGAATTGTACAGTTTCGAATTAAACACCAGAACTCCGGAAGTACCCGGGCCCCCCAGAAATTTATGGGGAGAAAAAACTATTCCATCAAGGTATCCATCAGGATCATTTTCAGGATGCATATCAATTTCTACATAGGGTGCGGATGCAGCAAAATCAATAAAGGCAATCCCTCCATGACGATGCATTATTCTGGATAATTCTCTGTACGGAGGAAAAAGTCCTGTAACATTGGAACAGGCAGAAAAAGCTCCAATTTTAATTTTTCTATTTTTATATTTTTCAAGCTGAATTTCGAGCTCTTCACACCGAACCTGAAGATCATCAGTAGGCTGCAGAACAATTACATCTGCAATAGTTTCCAGCCAGGAGGTATGATTGGAATGATGCTCCATATGTGTTACAAAAACAACAGGATGTGAATCGGTGTGTTCTTTCGAAACACGCTCACAGGGAATTCCATTTTCAAAATTTAATGAATTAACCATACATGGGGCTTTCAACCCAAGAATCCTCTGAAGTTTATTTATTACAGCAGTCATACCGGCACCAGCTGTAATTAATACATCATTTTCATCTGCATTTACATGTTTTTTAATTATTCTGTTGGCAAGATGATATGCATGTGTCATCGCCCTGCCGGTTTCGGAAGATTCTGAGTGGGTATTCCCCACCATGGGACCAATAACTTCCTGCATTCTTTTTTCTATTGGCCCATATAACCTGCCACTGGCAATCCAGTCAGCATAAACAAGAGGGACTTCACCATATGGC
>DAOWEB010000033.1 GCA_030638735.1 Spirochaetaceae bacterium | reverse complement strand
GTACCTTCAAGTAGAAAAGATTTGGAGGAACTTAGTTCCTTTATTTTTGATATGCATGGACAGCATGCTCATCAGTCTTTACTTAATATTGACAACCAGAGGAAGCTTCTTGACCGCTATGCCGGTGTAGAAGAAGATGTTTTGGTATTAAAAAGTAATTTTCTAAAGCTTTCAGAATTAAAATCTATTCTTGAATCCATGAAAAAATCTGAAGATGAATTAGTACGGGAAAGAGAACTGCTTCTACACTCTATTGAAGAGATTGATAAAGCAAATTTACTTATGGATGAAGAAACTGCTTTGACAAATGAACGCACAATTTTATTGCAGCATGACAAATTAATGGAATATCTTGATATTTGTCGTAATTCTTTGTCTGAGAATTCTAATGGTGCACTGTCGGTATTACGCACAGCAAGATCTTCTATGGATAATCTTTCCATTACTGTTGAAAATCTTAAACCTTTTTCAACCAGACTTGATGATGCTTTTTATGAAATAGAAGATATATTTGAATCCCTTGGTCATTTTCAGGATACTATTGATTTTACTCCAGGTAAACTTGAGGCATGTGAAGACAGGCTTCAGCTTATACATATTTTACAAAAAAAATATGGAAATTCAATAAAAGAAGTTCTGGAATACAAAGATACAGCTGATAGTAAAATAGCAGCAATGGAAAGTCTTGAAGGAGATAGGGCAAGACAGGAAGATGCAATTTTATTATTGGAAAAACAGCTTATACAGGATGCTGGTGAAATCTCAAAAAAACGGATAGAATTTGGAAAGAAATTAGAGGGTAAAATAAAATCAAACCTGATTCCTATGGGTATGCCTAAGGCAAATTTTAAAGTTGATGTTTCTCTAAGAGAAAATAATGCAGGTAAACCTTCCTGTGGTCCTACAGGTCTGGATAAAATTGAGTTTTTAATATCTCCTAATGAAGGGGAGCCTTTAAAACCTCTTAAAAATATTGCATCCGGTGGTGAGCTTTCAAGGATCATGCTAAGTATAAAATCAGTATTAGCTGAATCGGACAGTGTCCTTTCTTTAATTTTTGATGAGATTGATACAGGAATTGGTGGTGAAGTAGCTCTGTCTGTTGGTTATCATCTTGCTGGAATTGGTAAGCATCGGCAAATTCTTTGTATAACACACCTTGCTTCCATAGCTGTTCATGCCGATAAGCATATAAAGGTGGAAAAGAATGTTGTTAATGGTCGGACATTTACGGTAATAAAAAACATAGATGAGTCAGACCGGGTTTCTGAAATAGCAAGGATGTTGTCAGGAGATGTTTCCGGTATGGCCTCTCTTGATCATGCCAGAGAATTATTGGAGAAATATAGCAGTTAGTCATTTAAAGGAGTTTTGGTGGGTAAAATAAGCAGTACGGCCAGAAGCAAATATACAGAGAGAATAAAAGAGTATAAAACCCAGGTGGAAGAGATTCTTGCAAAAGAAAAAAATATATTGGGTATTATTGATGATGATCCTGATGATTCCTCCTATAAACGACTTATTTTGGCTGATGACAGTCTTAATATGGTCTCTTACTATCTTTTAATGAATCAGCTTTCACTTACTTTTTTGGGTGTTAAAAATGAAAATATGTTGAATGATGCCCGTAAACGTATTTATCAATCTATTATTTATCTTGAGCAGGTTGTTACAGACTATATAGATTCTCCTTTTTCTGATTATGAAGAAAAACTGGAAATGATTACAAATTTTAATGACAGTCAAAGGCTTGATTTAATAAAAAAACTTGGATTTTCCATAGCCAGTGTAAAAGAGGGATACGGGGGTAATAGTCGCTGGAAGTGGTCTTTTGTGGAAATTGAAGGAAGGTTTGGGACTATTTCTAAAAATTTTATTAATTTAAAAACTTTTGTTGCCGGTATGGATCCCAGGGTGGAAGGATATGATATTAGAACCAGGCATCTTTCTCTTGTAAAAGATTTGTTAAATGATTCGGCAAAACGCTATAGAGAAAAGTATGAACTTTCTACCTTTCGAATTGATGACTTTAAGAAGGCAATCCTGTATCTTTCTGCATTAAAACGTCTTCTTTCCATGCTTGGTGACATAGGTTCTATTGAAGAGCTGAAAAAGAAAATTGATATCTGGAAAGCAAAGATGGATGCAGACCAGCGAAAAAAAGAGACTAACCATCGTAAATAATATCCTGGGTAAAGTTTATCCACCTGTATTTTGGAGACTAATAATTTGAAAATAATAAAGAAGTCCTTTATTATTCTAATATTCCTTGGCTATTTTTTTATTTTTGGACGGCAATTGGATCCTGAGGTATCTTTTATACCTCGTTGGGTAGAGAATGTAGAGTCTGGAAAACCTGGAGATAGTAATGATGGATTTCTGGACTTTCATTTGGATGGGAAGTTTGGGTATTTGAACAGTAAAGGTGAGATTTTATTTTCTGAAAATCTTCTTTATGGTGTTGCAATTGATCAAAATGGATTTATTAATTATTCCAGACAAAATGATGTATTGGTTCTTAAAGATAATGAAGGGCAATTCTTAACTACCATAAAACTTTCAGGTTATCCTTATTTTTTTTCAAATAGAAGATTTATTATCTCATATGACAGTAATGGAATTAGCGAAATAGATCGTGATGGAAATATTGTCTGGGGATTAGCCTTTAGTTCTTCAATTAGTTCTCTTTATGTAAATAGTTCATTAACTTTTGTTGGTACTGTTGATGGAAGAATAATACTCCTGGATTCAAGTGGCAGTGTGATTTACTCTCATAATACCAGGAGCAGCAGGATTAATGTTGTTTATGGAGGCTCTGTTTCTTCGGATGGCGAGCTTATGCTTACTCTCACGGGTATAGAACCACAACTTCTTACATTATGGAATAAATCAGGTGATGATTATCAGGTTCAATCTACCTGGAGTCTAAGCTCTGAATTACGTAGACATGCAGCTGCCGGTTTTTCAGATGATGGTTTGTATGCGTATCTGGAAGCTGAGGATGAGCTTATATTAATTGAGTTGAAAAATAAAAAACTTTATTCTATCCCTATGACTGGCAGACTTCAGAATATTTATTTTTATGGTGATTCCAGATTGATTTATATTTTAGGACAGGATAATAGCGGTCCTTATTTGATGATTTCTGAAACAGATGGTAATCCTTTGTTTTATACGAGGCTACTGGGTAAAGAAGTAATGTTAAAAAAAATTCTAAATAGAATTATTTTAGGAATTGATACAAATCTAATTGCTTATGATCTGGAGTCTCTGTGATAAAAAAGATTTTTTTTATATCGATATTATTATCTGTTTTTTATGTTTATGGATTCCAATGGCCTGTTTTAGATGTTGTATTAATTTCAACATTTGGTGAAAGTGAGTTTGATGAGTATGTAAAAGGGCTTGATTTTGGAGGCGGGACACAGGATGTCAGGCCTATAGATTCCGGAGAATTGGTTTATTATTCTCACCAGAATGCAAGTCCGCTGGATTTACCCTCCGGATTGGGAGCTTATATAATATATCAGCATAAAAACGGAATAAGATCCTTGTATGGTCACCTTGAAGACAATTCTTTAAATACTGATAATTATAAGATTGAAAAGTCTGAAATAATAGGAACTATGGGTACTACAGGAACTGCGGTAGGATCAATGCTTCATCTTCAGGTAATTGATACAGAATTTAAAAAATATATAAATCCGCTGCTTTCATTACCTCTTTTGAAAGATCAAAGTAAACCTTTAATAAAAGATGTTTATTTAAGTTCGGGGAAAGAAAAAATGGTTCTGGGTCCTGATAAAATAATCAAATCCGGTGTCTATGGTTTAAGTGCAGATATTCGTGATTTAAGTGAAAGTGCAGGGTATTATTGTCCTCTGGCACCCTACGCCATATCCATATTTATGAATGGAGAAAATCTGGCAAATATTAATTTTGAATCCATGAGTATTAGTGATGGGGAGATGCTGCTGGAAGAGTCGGAAGGAATTTTCTACAGTGAACTCTATAAATCTGATTGGGAGATATCTATTGGTAGTTTCGAATTTAATCCTGGAGATATTATGATAGAGATATCTGTGAAAGATTTTGCAGGAAATGAAGGGATAAAAATGTTTTCCTTTAAAGTAATTGAGTAGTTTTGAAAACTTATTCCAGTATACCTGCAGAAGAGCATAAAAATAGTATTAATTGTAATTTATGCGGGAGTCCCTTAAGACGTCCCTATTGGGATTGTGGAGAATATATATTCTCAAGATGTAATAACTGTAGTTTGATATATCAGTATCCTCAGCCTGTGCAAACAGATCTGTCTTTAAGATATAATGATGATTATTTTGAATATGAAATAAATAATGAAGAAGCCTTTTTTGGTTTAATGATAAAAACTCTCGATGATATCCGGTTTTCTGAGAGAAGTTCTTTTTTATTGAATCCAGGTGCTGAATTCCTTGATGTGGGTTGTGCTACAGGATTGCTTTTAGCACATATGGAAACTTTTGGATGGAAAAGCAGGGGTGTTGAGCTATGTCCATCCTCTGCTGAGTATGGTAAAAATATTAGAAAGCTGGATATTTTTAATGGTACCCTGGAAGAAGCAGGATATTCTGATAATCAGTTTTCGGTAATACATTCCTCCCATTTAATAGAGCATTTAACAGATCCTTCAGAATATATTAATGAGGTTTTTAGAATCCTTAAACCTGGAGGATTTCTTATTACAACAACTCCTAATGCAACTAGCCTGCAAGCCGGGTTATTTGGTAAAAACTGGCGTTCAGCGATTGGTGACCATATGTATCTTTTCTCTCTAAGAACATTAACCAGACTTATTAAAGCTCAAAAATTTAACATTATACAAACAGGAACATGGGGAGGTCTTGCAGAAGGTCTTGTTCCCGGGGTAATTAAAAAACCTGTAGATAAAATGGCCAAGAAATTTAATTTTGGAGATGTTATGGTTATTTTGGCCCAAAAACGTTAATTATATTTTTGGAATAGGTTAAAAAAATAAGATAATCATTCATATTTTGAAGATCTGGAGAATTATCTTTTTATATATTATTTGTAAATGTTCTATTTAATATGGATCAAAATTACTCTTTTTAGATGTTACTCTTATTTTTATAGTTTTAGAAGTAAGAAGTAGGATTATTTATTGTTGTTGATAACTGGTATAGAGTCTATTGTAGTATTGATTATATTATTTTAAAAAATATAATTGTAAATAGACAATATAGAATATACAATTTAATAAGTAATAATGTTGGATTGGAGAATGTATAAATGAAAAGAATAAGTTTAGTAATTGCATTGATGATTATATTTTCAATTAATTTTGTTTCAGCAGAGAAGGATGATGGTGAAGCGGGTGTATATAGATTGGTAAGATCGGTATCTTATGATGGATCTGATAGTTCAATAGTTTACTATTATGAAGTGGAATATGATTCAAATAATAATGGAATTAAATCAACTTCTTATGATGGATCTGATGTTTTAATTAAGTATACTCTATTTCAATATGATTCAAATAATAATATAACCAAAAGATTTTTCTATAATGGATCTGATGTTTTAAAAGGTTATTCTGTAAATGAATACGATTTAAATGATAAGATAACAAAATCATATTACTATAATGGATCTGATGTTTTAAAAAGTTATTCTGTAATAGAATACGATACAATTAATAATTTAACTAAAGTGATATCATATGATGGATCTGATAATTCTGTAGTTTATTATCTGATAATGGAATATGATTCAAATAATAATATGACTAAAGAGACTAACTACAATAAATCTTATATTTTAAGTGATTATACTGTATATGAATATGATATAAATAATAACAATATCAAAGATTTACACTATAATGGTTCTGATATTTTAAGAAATTATTCTATAGATGAATACGATTCAAATAATAATAGAACCAAAAGATTTTACTATGATGGATCTGATGTTTTCAAAGGTTATTCTGTAGATGAATATGATTCTAATTTTAATAAAACTAAAGTGTCTGATTATGATGTAGATGATGTTTTATTAAACTATGTTGTATATGAATGGGAGAGATATTAGAACACAAAAAAAACTATTTAGAAGTTCTGGTGTAGAATTAAGAAAGGGAGATTAGAAATAAATTCCCTAATTGTTACAATAATTAAGTTTTACATAAGAGTCTTATCCTATGTGGAAAGAAAATGTTAATTAAAATACATAAGAATAAAATACAAAATTTATATTTTTACTAAGGATTAACCCCTTTAATATCGAAATCCCGGGGTAAAAAATATCCCTTAATACAATTAGGATTCCTTACACTTATCTGAATATGATTTCTTTCTTTAAAGCCAGCCCCAGGGTAAGGTTTTTCACCTTCCCAGAATACACCCCGAACAGTATCAAACCCAGGTTCATTATTTTCTCTACGATCTTCATGTATTACCTGAATAACAGCACAATCAAGCTTTCTTAATAATCTGTCACCAGAATTATCAACTTCAATATTTTTAGGAATAGGATATCCAGCTGCCTCAGAAGCCCCTATTAATCGATCGTATGCCGGACGTAATAAAGATAAAAATTTTGTGTCCATAAAGTCCAGACAATTACCAAGATCAATAATTGCCCCAATGACAGCAGGTTCAGAATAATTTATGTTGTTTCTTGCCCACTCCCAGGCACGTTCAAGATTGCTTTCCCAGAAATATATACCCGGACCAAGCCAATCATAATCGTTCTCGCTTTCTTTTAAATGAGTTTTTCCATTGATAACATCAAACAGAACAGAGTTGTCACAACCATGAAAGGCCATGACAGTATTTAACTTTTTTGAGTACATTTTTTATTTAGAAATTTTATATCCTTTTTTTAATTTACCTTTTGGAGTATATATTCCTGTTTTATTTAAAAAATCCTGAGCTGATTCCTTAGATGAAACTATTTTACTGGTTCTTTTCTCAAAACCTTCTCTGTAGTTTTCAATATCATTAGTAGACATAAGAACCTCCTCAAAATAGTAATAAAAACTAATTAACTACTTCTGCTTTATATAAAGATATCATGGAGATCCGAATAAGACAACATTATGAAAGCTAAAATATGAAAATATAGAGGTATAAGCACACAATGTAATCCAAAAACGTTAAGGATAGAAACGTAAATCCCGCACCGTGGATGTATGCCGTTGTAGAGACGTAGCATGCTACGTCTGTACCAAGGAAATCATAATGTGGTCCAGTTTAACAGATCCGGGAGGAATTGCAGTG
>DAOWEB010000408.1 GCA_030638735.1 Spirochaetaceae bacterium | reverse complement strand
GTAAACACCCTCAAGATCACTGGCTGTTATACTTCGATATGAAAAAGATTCCCAGGATTTATCTTCTTCTACACATGAAAAAAACATTAACAGCAATCCCAAATAACAAAAATATTTCAAATGTATTCTCCTGAAGGTGGTACAAAAGTTTTCGCCTTTCGTTCTGCAAATACCTGAAGTTGACGGAAAGTAGTTGTTGCTTTTTATTCTATAACCTTGAAAACAATCCGACAACTATAAAATCCCGGCAATTTGGGTGGAGCGAAGCGGAACCAGGTAATTTACTGTTATCTGTAGTATTATGGGCGTCTGAACATACCTGCTCTATTCTCTGATGCTTCATTGACTATATCTAAACTATCAATATTATATGGATATTTATTACTTAATTGTGTTACAAATTTAGGTAGAAATATTTTTTTGAAGTTCTTATCTATTTTAAGTAAATATTCTATATTCCCCGTATTAATAAAGTCAATTATGCTTTGATTAAAACCATTATTTAATAAAGTTTGTTTAATCTGTGTTTTAAAATATTTGGTTTTAAAATTAAAAAATAATAGTTTTGAAAAATATCCTTTTTCGAAGCAATCGTTTTTCATTGCATCAACCCATTTATGATAATCTGATAAATGAAAATTACTTGTTCTATTAATATAAATTTTCTTGAATAATTGTCTTTCATATTTATTAAAACTTTTTCTTTTTTCTAAAACTAATTTATTATTAATAAATTTAGCTTTTTTAAAATTTATTACTTCAGCAATTAATGTGAATAGAATAATATCATATTGAGAATTCTTATAAATTGCATAGTATATTTCTCTCAAGATATGTTTCCTCCTAAGGCATAATATTACAGATAACGTATTGCAAATACCTGAAGTTGCTGGAATGTATTTGTTGTATCTTACTCTATAGCCTTTAAAAAAATCCTGCAAATATAAAATCCCGGCAATTTGGGTGCAGTGAAGCGGAACCAGGTAATTTGCTGTTACATGCTTTTCTGGGGTTTCTTTGCAAATAATACTATCCGTTCTTTAGGAAAATCATAATAAGATTCTTTTGAAAAAATATCTATTGTTTCAAATCCAGCCGTTAAACATGGGTTCTCAACTTCTGATATTATATGGAAATTAGTAAATATTGATAAATCTTTATGGCCCCATATTTCTGAAAATGTATTCTCATATTCTCCCTTATGAGTTACTAATAATATGACACCCCCAGGCTTCAACACCCTATAGAACTCCTTAAACAGATCTTTTGTTTTATTTTTTGGAATATGAAATAGTGAATAAAAAGAAATAAGGCCATCAAAAAAAGATTCTGCAAAATCCGTATCAATCATATCATTGCACTGAAACTGAATTTCTGGATATTTACCGGCAGCCAAACACAAATTGTTTTCTGAAATATCAATACCATGAACCTGATTGCAATGAGTTTGTATAAATCCTCCATATTGAGCAGCTGGTCCACAACCCATATCACATATTATTGGATCAGTTTTCATTAAACTTAAAAATCTAAACAAAAGTTTTTTGTCAAAATCATGCTGCATAATATCATCATGAAATAATTCATAATAATTCTTACCAGCAATATCATAGGAACTCTTAATGTTTTTTAATATTTCTTTATATTCCATAGTAACATTAACCCCAGAATTGAATGTAACTTCTTTTATACGAAACTCGTAATAAATTAACCTTAATTGTATACGGAAAACACCTAAATAAAAAGTATTTTTCTCTATCAAACTTTATTCATCAATTCTTTCTTTTCTTTTGGTAATTGTTCTAACCAATTATATAAAGTCTGTCTTGTAATATTGTATCTTCTGGCAATTTCAGCCATCATGGAAAAGCTGTGAAATTTCAGAAAAAAGTAATCCTAAAGATCTAATGCAAAATGTATAGCGTTATACACTTTTTCTAATTTTTCCTGGGACAAAGTTGTTATAAATGATCCAATTTTTCCTTTTGATACAGTCTGAAGATGATCAAAATTTATTGCATATTCATTTGTCATTCCATCTTGTTCGGAAAGGAATACTTCGCTCGGAATATCCCTAATAGTTGAAGTTACAGGAGCCACTGTGACCTCCCCGAGATAATCCAGAACAGAATTACGGGTCAAAATTAATACAGGTCGTTTTTTATCAGATGCTTTAAATTTGTACCATCTAATCTCTCCCCTTTTCATTCATCTCCCCAGTTTTGCTCTTGTTCCCAGATACCGAACTCTTCTTTATTTCCAGGGTTGATAAGGTATCCTTTTCTGTGTTTTTCTTCCAGTTGATGAGTATTATACTGTTCAACAGCCTCACGAAGGGCATCTCTTGTAAATGCAGAGCGGGTTGTTTCGAGCTTGTACACAATATCATCTACTTTTGAAACAAGTTCTTCATCAAGGGTCATCTGAATAGTTCGCATAATAAACTCCTTTAGATGGATAACTATAGCTAGTATAGTCATCATAATTATGTGTGTCTATATATACATAATACAGTAATTTATTAAGTAATACAACAAAAGAGACACAATAATTACATTTGTTTTAAAATGCGTTATGGATTGAAGGGAAACGCCCAAATTAGACATAATACCTATTAATACAGCAAGCGAAGGGAATCGAACCCTCAACTAAAGCTTGGGAAGCTTTCGTATTACCACTATACTACGCTCGCAATTTATTATTTTAAGACTTAATAAGATAGATTTTACTCTATAGTCAGGGACCTTACAACCTCTCTTATCTTCTCATCTCCGTTTATTGAAATTGTAAGTGTTGATCCGTCAGATACAATATAAGGAATGGTTAGCAAACCACCGGCATGGTAAAGTTTTGCAAGAGAGCTTACTACTCCACCGGGAGTTATTGCTTTAACCTCAACAGGAACTTTTACAGGGTAAACAGGAAGTTCTTTCTCTAATATACCAAAAATATACCCCTGTTCAATTTCAACAGGGTCAGTAATATATATCTGTCTTACGGTATCTGCAGGAACTTCAGATTCGGCTGCAGGACTTTGACTGATTACCATTCCCGGGATTTCTCCACTTTGAACTGTTCTTGAAGAAATAGTAAAAGGAAAACTATCAGCTATAGCAAGTTGTAAAGCCCTCTGCCATCCTGTTCCATCGTAATCACGTACTGGTGTAAGTGACCCCTCAGGTCCCTTACTTATCACAATGCTAAGATCTGTAAGTATTGTTATCTCAGTACCTGGAAGTGGTTTTTGTTCAAGTACTGTTCCAGGAGGAGATTCATTATATACATAAATATATGGTTTATTTAACTTTAACAGCGGACCATAACTGGTAACCAGGCTTTTCAGATGGTTTTCAAGTTCAATTAAACCCCAGCCGGTATAGTCATCCAGAGTCTCTACAGAAGCACCCTTACTTACCTTAAGAAGAACTCTGCTTCCTGCTTTGACAAGAGTACCCTGTTTAGGATCCTGCCCTAAAATAGTCCCCTTATCTGCCATATCACTGGAATAACGCTGCTGAACTTCTGCATACAGAGCTCTGTCCTGAAGATCAATAATAGCATTTGCCAGATCAAGTCCTTTCATATCCGGAACCATAGTCAATTCCTTACTTTCTATGGTTACAAGAAAAGTAATCAATGCAATTACCAGCATTAATACAATAGATCCAAGCGCTGAGTAGATTATTACATTGAAATATTTTTTCTCAGGATCTGTAGATTCTGTACTTCTGCTTAATCCCTTAAAGAAGCTGTTCATTATTCCCCTCCAAGGACGCAGCCAACAAAGTTCTGTGTCCCATTTATAAATGATTTCCAATTATTAGCTTTTTTAGACTGAAGTTGTAAGAACTTAACTGCCAAAACTCCATCGCCTGTTTGTATCAGAATTCCTTCACTTTTGTCAAATCCAAGCACTCTTCCGGGTGCTCCGGCAAGATCTGTTTTCTTAGTAAAAAGACCACCTTCCAGAAGGAGTAATTTCTTATCTTTATACTGGGTATAAGCCTTAGGCCAGGGAGTATATGCTCTGATTTTTCTATCTATTTGCTCTGCACTCTCAGACCAGTTAATTTCACCGTCTTCCTTAACCAGCTTTGTACAATATGATGCAGCACTATTATCCTGCTCTTTTTCAGTTACTTTTCCGGATTCAATACTTTTCAAGGTTTTTACAAGTAATTCAGCACCTTCATTGGATACCAACAGGCTAAGACTCTCTGTACTTTCCCTGCCCTTTAATTTAATAGTTTTCTGATAAAGAATTGTGCCTGTGTCCATTTCCAGATTTACCCGTTGAATAGTAATACCTGTTTCTGTATCCCCATTTATTATTGCTGAAAGTATTGGAGAGCTGCCTCTGTAACGGGGAAGGAGGGAAGGATGGACATTAACACCACCCAAAGGAAAAACAGAAAGAAACTTTGGTCCAAAAATTTTTCCATATGCAAATACAACCAGAATATCCGGGTTTAAGGCAGTTATTTTATTCCGTACTTCACTTCCCAAAGTATTTGCCTGTATTATATTAAGATTAAGTTCCGTGGCTTTAGTCTTAACAGGATTAAATTTAACCTTACGCCCCCTGCCGGTAACCTTATCAGGATTAGTCAGAACAGCTACAACATTAAAAAGTGATGCTACTCTTTCAAGTGACGGAACTGCTATATCAGGAGATCCGGCAAATACTATTCGCATCAGCTTACTTTACTCTGACGTTTTTCATATAACGATACTACTCTTTGCCTTTTCTTCTCTGAAAGATGATCAATAAAAAGAACTCCTTTTAAATGATCCATCTCATGCTGAATTACCCTTGCAAGAAGACCTTCAGCTTCCATCTTAAAAGGTTTACCCTCAAGGGTCCACGCCTGCAGGGTAATTGATTTTGGACGTACAACATCACTGTAAACACCAGGGATACTAAGACAGCCCTCTTCATAAGGTAATGTCTCCTGGGAAGTTCCTATAATATCAGGATTAATAAAAATTCGTGGTTCATCATCCGGAACATGACATACAAAAAGTCTTTTTTCGACCCCTACCTGAGGTCCTGCCAATCCTATTCCGTCATTTGCATGCATTGAATCAATCATTGCAACTGCAAGGTCTTCAAGTTTTTTATCAAATATAGCGATGGTTGCACATTTTTTACGTAAAACATCATCACCTAATGTCAGTATATTTAGCATTTATATATATTACATAAAATGGGATGGATCGGCAACCGTATTCGGGGGACATGGGATCGTTTATGTGTGATATAAGGGCAGCCACGAGGGTCGATGAATCGATCCTCGGGACTGCCCCTACAACCCCCATTATAGGAGTGAAACCGGGTCTACGTCTATTTCCATGTAGACTTTTGATTTTGTTGCAATTTGTTTTAGATGATCAACGGCTTCATGGGCTGCATTAAAATTATTTGTTCTTAATAAAATCTGATATCGGTAGTTTCTTGAAATTTTCTTTATTGGACATTCAGCAGGACCTAATATTTCCATCTGTTTTAAATTCCACCCGTCCAGAGATCTGTAGACCTTTTCGGCATATTCAATAACATCCGATTCCTTAATTCCCCGAAATACCAATCGAAATAACCTTGAAAAGGGAGGAAATCCAAGAGCCTTCCTTTTCTCAATCTCATCCTTATAGTATGCTTCCTGTTTATTCTCAGCGGCCATACGTATTGCATTATTATCCGGATCGTAGGTTTGTATTAAAACCAGACCGTCGGGAGTGTAACGCCCCGCTCTTCCTGAGACCTGGGTAATAAGAGAAAAAGTTCTCTCCCCTGCTCTAAAATCCGGAAGATGAAGGCCGCTGTCCGCAAGAACTATACCAACCAATCTGACTCCAGGAAAATTTAAGCCTTTAGCAACCATTTGCGTACCCAGAAGTACATCTATTTTATGGTCCTTAAAATCCTTAAGTGTTTTTGCCAGAGAACCTTTCTTTTTAACAGAATCAGAATCTATTCTTGCTATATTTAAGTTTGGAAAAAACTTTCTGACTTCATCTTCCACCATCTCAGTTCCAAACCCTGAATAACCAACATCAAGGGAGCTGCAGGAGGGGCAGACAGAAACTGGTAAGAGTACAGAACCACAGTAATGACAGATCATTCTGTTTGTATTTTTATGATATGTCATGGACACAGAACAGTGTTTACACTCCATATCCCAACCACAGGATTTACAGTGAAAAAAATATGAAAATCCCCTTCGATTAAGAAAAAGAATAGTTTGTTTACCCTGGGCATGGGTAATTTTCATCTCGTTTATTAACTCTTTTGAAAGAGGGCCGGTTGAACCTTTCATGTCTATAATCCGGTTTTCAGGAATAGCACCGCCGGAAAGCCTTCTTGTAAGGTTTAATCGTTCAATTTTCCCTTCCTCCATCAACTGATATGCTTCAACAGATGGTGTAGCACTTCCCATAACAAGCCTGGCAGAATCTAAAGAGGCTCTTTTCATTGCTACCTGACGTGCATGATACCTGGGTGTAGATCCTGATTTATAGGAACCCTCATGCTCTTCATCTATTATTATCAATCCTAATTGGACAGCAGGTGCAAATATTGCACTCCTTGCTCCAATTATCAGTACAGACTCTCCACTTTTAATTTTTTGCCACTCTACTAACCTTTGAGACGGGGTTAAAGCTGAATGAAGAATTGCTACTCTATTATCAAATCTGCTTCTTACCTGATCTGTAAGCTGGTGGGTAAGAGATATTTCGGGAACCAGGTATATAACACTCCTGCCCTGACGAATAACCTTTTCTGCAGCCTGAAGAAAAACCTCTGTTTTTCCGGATCCTGTTATTCCATAAAGATATAGTATTCTTTTATCCGATTCAGTAATTGCCTCTACAGATTTTATTTGTTCATCAGATAATTCTCTGGGAACAGGACTTACAGGATCCTCTGAATCAAATGCAGGGGTGCGACTATCACGCCGGCCTCCCGGAAGCATAGAGGAGAGAGCTTCCCCAAGAGAGCAAAAATACATGGAAGAGATCCAATGGGCAAGTAAAATTTCATTTTGCCCAAATAATACTTTTTTATCTATTACCCTTGTTATTGATTTTACTTTATAATTTCCGACTGGTTTATCTGCACTTTCTGATATTACAAATCCAGTCAGAGATCTTCTTCCAAAGGAGGCTATAACCCTATAACCTGTTGTACATTCTTCTTTATCTGTCAAATAGGTAAAAGAACCATTAACAGGTGTATTAAAAACTACCTGAATATATTTTCCAGCAGTATTCATTTGGAATTATTATCATCCAGAAAATCCTTTACCCTTTTAAGATCTTCCCAGACAGGTTTTCTGTACTCATCAGGATTACGGAGAACACCACTGGGGTGATAAGTCGGGATAAGAGAGATCCCTCTGTAATCATAGGTTTTACCTCTAAGCCTGCCAATACCCTCACTGCTGCCTGTTAGAACCTGGCTTGAAACTCTGCCTACAGAAAGTATCAATACCGGCTTAATAAGTTCTATCTGCCTTTCCAGATAAGGAAGACAGGCTGACATCTCCTCGGGCAGTGGATCTCTGTTACCTGGAGGCCTGCACTTAACAATATTAGCAAGAAACAGATCTTTCTTTCTATCAAGACTAATTGCATCCATCCATTTATCCATATACTGTCCTGCCCGTCCAACAAACGGATGGCCACTTTTGTCCTCGTCTGCACCAGGACCTTCTCCAATTATCATAATAGAAGGTTCTTTCGATCCTGTGCCTGGGACAGATTTTATTCTTGTTTCACATAATTTACATTTTTTGCAGACAGAAATTTCCTCTGCAATTTTATCAAGACTATCTACAGAAATTTTCAGACTGGAATGCTCTTTAAGGTCACCTGTTGTTATATAGTCTGTTGCTAAATTCAAGACATCACAGAAACCTGATAATACCTTATTGTTATTATTCAATTAAAAGCCTTCCTTTCCTTATTCTTCCATTCTCCCGTCTCCATTATCCGGTCTCCCATCAGTAGTATACCTTATGAAAAAACAGACCCTTTGCTGGGGCTGTAGTACCAGCCAGAGTTCGGTCTTTACTCTCTAAAGCCTTTTTAAATTCTGCCGCTCCTGATTCCATAGAAGAATACTTTAAAATAGTTCCAACAATAGACCTTACCATCTTCCACAGAAAGGCACTCCCTTCGATTTTGAAGACCATAAGATTACCCTCCCGATAAATGACTGCTGAATAAACTTCCCTTACCCTGGACTTACTTTTATCTCCAACACAGGTAAAAGTTGTAAAATCATGAATACCTTCAAGATTTCTTGCACATGCATTCAGAACTTCAATCTCCGGGAGGGTTTTTACCAGAACACAAAATTGACTGTTGAATATATTATACCCCAGGTCATCAGTAAAATAATACTTATACACACGTCTTTTTGCACTAAACCGTGCATGAAAATCACCACCCACATAAACACAACTGGTAATAGATATATCATTAGGAATAAATGAATTTATGGCCATCTTGAATTTTTTTTCAGGAATATCCAGTTCAGTATCAAAATGACAAACCTGCCCATTTGCATGAACCCCTGAATCAGTTCGCCCTGCAGCTACGACTCTGACAGAATGCTTATGCATTCTTGCAAGTCCCTCTTCCAGAACACCCTGTACAGTTCTTCCTTTATTCTGTATTTGCCAGCCATAAAAGTCTGTTCCAATATAAGATAAAACAATTTTTAATCTAAGGCTTTTCATCCTCTTTCCGTCTTTTTATTTCCTCACCTATAGAAGCATGAAGATCTTTGGCTTTAATAAGAAGGGCCTCTGGTTTATTTTTGGAAGCCTTACCCATTCCAAAAATTCTGGCAACTGTGGTTCTTGCACGTTCCAAAGATATTACTCTCCTGGAATCATCAGAATCAGGACCATAGTAATATTCGAGTAATGCGCTTATATAAAGCACTCCATCATAACCATAATTTTTATCAAGATCAGGGCCAAGGCTAACCACTTCCGTAAGTGATTCAGTTCCAATACCATCATATTCTACAGAGAGATTATAGAAAAAACCGGCTTTTCTATAAAACAGTTTTACCAGATAGTCATAGTTTTCATCAGGATATTTTCCATGTAAATCCATAAACAACCATGCAGCCCTATAAGAAGCAAGTCCCTGCTTTATTACGGGACTAAACTCATGAGGAAAATAATCATAACACATCATTGCCAGATAATATCCGGTTGCACCTTCTTTAAGCTTTCTTGAATCCCTAAAATCTATATCTGTAAATAATTTTTCAATACTATCAAAGCGCATCTTTTTATTAGCAGCAACAGAAGAAATACTTTCCTGCGGGATTTGCTTAAAATCAGCTTGAAAAACAGCATAGTAACATTCAGGACATACAGTAACTGGGTATAATAGAGGATTCACTTCTCCAAATTTCTGTGAAGGCTCATAAAATCGTCTTAATTCGTCAGTAAGATCCCCTGCAATAAGTCTGCCTCTTCCAGTTCTAAGATCTTCTCTATGAAACTCTTCCTCACAAACAGGACAAACAATAGCTTCTTTAGAAAAGTAAGAAATTGAATTTACAGCACTTTTATCCATTATCAACCCTCAATTATTACTACAGCTACAGCCGCTTCCTCTTCATGGGAGAGTGACAAATGAACCCACTTACCTCCATGCCCCATAAATGCATCCATAGCAGTTTCATGAAGTATTATTTCAGGTTTACCATTGTGGTTGTTCTTAACTTCAATATCTGTAAGCTTCAAGCCGGTTAAACCTGTACCCAATGCTTTTCCAAAGGCTTCTTTAGCAGCAAATCTTGCTGCCAGCGAAAGAATTGAAGAACTCCCCCTGGAATAGGCTGCTTCAATCTCATTTTTATGAAAGTAACGTTTAACTATTCCATCAACATCACTCCAATGCCTCATTCTGTTGACATTTACGAAATCTATTCCTAATCCGATTATCATAAAAGTACTCCTCTACTGATTATTCTCCATTACATTGACTCTAATTTCTTTTGGTTCATAGTTCAAGACCAGGATTCCTGCGGGAACATCCGGAATTACAGGAAGATAATACTGCCCGGGCTTTCTCAAGGTTGAACAATCTATTGTAAACCGGAAGTCCTCAGGCAGATACTTTTCCAGTTCAAGTATTTTACCCTGTATTTCCATAGAATAGATACCCTGGAACTCTGCAATTTTATAATTACTATCCAGATCTATAGCAATTATATCAACTCCCAGCATAGACCTTACTACAGTCACCGGTTTTATGGAGGCCGAAAACTCTACAATATCTCCACCGGAAAAAGATAAGGAAGAATCAGGCTTCTTTAATCTTACTCTTGTAGTAAAATCATCAATTTTTGAACTTATATCAATTTCCTCAGTGTATATTTTCTCAAGATTCTCAATTTTACTTCTGCTTCCAAAAACCTCAACAGAAGACGGCGTTATAAAATTTTGAATCAGTTCATACCCTTTTTCGGTATAACCAATAACAGATGGTATAACTTCCAATGTTTTTACCATTAAAGATTCAATGAGCAAACTCAATTCTCTTGGTTCGACTCTAATCTCCAGAGAGCTTATATCCATTGCAAACCCTTTTTTCTTAATTTGCACAGGCTTTCTGAATCTACCTTCTCTTCCATACTCAGAAAAGTCGACAGACGCCTCAATTTCATCTTCCAGAACAAGTTTTATATCCTCATTTCTACCTCTGATTATGATTCTGACAGTTTCGGGAACATTCTCTGCAGGAATATAATTTTCATGAAAAGTAAGAACCAGAGGAACATTAAAAAACCTTTCCTCCAGAGAAGAAACCCTGTAGAAAAGAAAAAGTAAAAGAGCTGCTGCAATTGATATAATTTTAACAGGCCAGTTATGCAAAGATCGTTCCAGAACAGCTCTAAGTTTCACTATCAATATCCTCCATTTCGTCATCTTCTTCATCCTGAAAGTTAAGAAGCCTGGTAAGACGTTTTTTTAGTTCCTTAGTACCAAGATCATAAAAAAGATTTGCATCATATGAGAGAGATAATGCTCCGGTTTCCTCTGAAACAACAAGTGTTACAGAATCAGTATCTTCAGCTATACCCAATGCTGCCCTGTGTCTGGTACCAAAACTTCTCCTAATATCAACCTGCTCACTTAAAGGAAGAAAGCACCCTGCAGAAAGTATTTTCCCACCCTGAATAATAATTGCACCGTCATGAAGAGGAGTGTCATGACCAAAAATGGTCAAAATAAGACTGGATGAAATTTCCGCATTTATTTTTGTACCGGATTCAATTATATTTTTTATACCTACTCTTCTTGGAAAAACCAACAGAGCACCGCGCTTTCTATTGGAAAGAATTTCAACTGCGTTTATTACAGTATCAACATGAAATGGTTTGGCATTATGTGATATTCGGAACCACCCACCCCGGCCGACCCTTATAAAAATAGACCGTAATTCCGGCTGAAAGACAATAGCAATTATTATTACTAAAACTGTTGCCAGACGATTCATTATCCAGAGTATTGTATCAAGTTTAAGAATAAAAGCTGCAAGATAAAAAATTCCTACAATAAAAGCACCACTAATAAGCTGAACGGCTCGGGTCTGAACAAGAATCTTATAGACCTGATAAATAAGGAAAGAGAGTATCCCTATATCTAAAAGAGGGCGAATTACTTCTGTTACAATCCATATATTATCAAAAACATCCATAATTTGTATTATAAATACGGTTTCATTTTATTTCAACGGCATTTTAATCTGCGACCATATAATATCTGTTGGAATTATTCCACATTGTGTATCCGGATCCTCCGGCTTCTTCTATACCTTCAATTTGAAGATCAAGGTAAGTGGTATATTCTTCATACTCCATTTTAAGCTCTTTTCCAATTAAAAACGCCTGGACGTAGGGTCTTATAAGGGACCGGTTTTCTGTAATAATCTGTGCCCTTCTTGTTCCTTCACTGTAAATAAACTTTGCTCTTTCAAGATATTCCATATTATTCATAAAGGAGCCTGGAAAATGAGAGGGATAGAACATGGGTGAAATAACATCAACATAATCTGCAAGCATCTCTATATTCTGTCCAATCCAGTTCCCCATTCGGTACCATGAGTTAAAACCATAGAGATCTGTACTTATGGGGATAAAGATCTTTTCTCTTGCAACCCTCATAAACGATTCCAGAGCATCAATTTTAGTCATACCTGGTCTCTTACTTCGATATTGTGCAGTGCTTAGATTACCGTCTGATGGAAATCTAATATAATCAAACTGGATTTCATCGATTCCGAGGTTCTGGAGTTCCTCGGCTATAGCAATATTATATCTCCATACAAACTCTGAATAAGGGTCTACCCAGAACTCACGTTGAACATAGCTTTCCTCACCTGTTTCACTATCAGTCTGTTTCATAAAATTACCCCAGGGAGCTTGTTTTTTAAAATCCCATATAGAATATGCACTGCCAGAATATCTATAGAGCATAGGATCTTTAAAAACAACTATTCTACCTATTACATAAATATCATTTTCATGAGCTTTTTCCAAAAGCAATTCAAGATCAAGTCTTTTTCTTACAGCTCCCAACTCTACAGGAAGATCCAAAGAAGTATTATAGGTAATTTTACCCTCATCATCTTTCATATCTATTACCATGGAATTAAGTCCATGTTTTTTCATAAAAAGTATATGAGCATCCAGTCTTTCTCCTGAACCATGGAATGAATTGACATATAGACCTGTTTTATCTATAGAACTTGATATTCGCCCTATATCCTCCGGATTATCGTGTGCTTCTTCTGATGCAAATAAAGGTGTGGTACTTTCCCATATTTCGTCTGTAAAAGCTTTATAGTAGAAACTGTTTTCTGAATAAATTCGTAAACCTTCCTCGCTAATATCAAAACCTTCTATTGATCCCTCTGTGAAGAACTGAAGACTATCTATTTGAGTAATTTTACCATTATGATAATCTCCTGAAAAAATATCACTTGAAAAACCTGCAGCAATAAAAACTCTATCAGTGTTATGGGGATCAATTCCAAGTCCGGAAATTTCCTCATAAAAACCTGCACCCTTATACAGCAAACCAAGGTCCAGAGAAATCTTTTCCCATGTACTTCCACCATTTAAAGTTTCAAAGATTCCATTAAATGATGTACCCAAAATTATTCGATCATTATTGACAGGATCAAGGCTTACAGAAGTAAAATAATTTGATCTTTTTACAGCTCCGCCAGTTTCAACTACTTTCCAGTTCCAGCCACCATCCAAAGTAATAAATAATGTAGAAGAATCTGTAACAGCAATCCGATCCGGATTAGAAGGATCAACATATAAGGATGTAAGTCGTCTGTATTCATCTTCAGCAAAAGGATATACAACCTTCACGAGCAAACCGCTATTCCTTTGGGACCAGGTTTTTCCATTATCAGAAGATACTACAAAGCCCATAGATACAGTAATTCCCACTACATTTTGATCATTAAAAACCCTGTATTGGATAAGATCTATTTTATCGAGACCGCTTAAATTAATAGCTAATATTAAGAAAAAAATCAAAGTTAATGCATGTTTAAACCAGGAGATGTTTTTCATAAGTAAGTATATCCTCTAATAAATATTTAAAAACTACAGTAACAGATATAAAATAGAATGCCAACTAGAGCTTTTTGCGCTGTACCCCATTTTCTACTTTAAAAAATACTTCTTCTCTAACACAAAGTACTATAACTGGCATAAAGTAAGATAAAATGGGCGATACGAAGTATCGGGGACCCATTCTTAGTCGAAAAAGCCAAAAACATGCCGATAGTATAGACATCACAAAGGCCACAACTGTAAAAAAAACTATAATACAGGAGAAAATATTCTAAAAATAGAATTTCTTAATCGTTTAAATACATTCAGTTTCTTATGATCCTCCTTATTTATTTTAATACAAAAAAGAAGATCGTTATTAAATTGTTCTATAAGTCTGGCAGTTACTTTTTTATTATATATTACAGCATTAACTTCATAATCCAAATGAAAACTTCTAATATCCATATTACATGAACCTACTGTAGATATTGTATCATCTACAATAAGAACCTTGGAATGAAGAAAACCCTTTTTATAGAGATAAATATTTACACCAGCAGCAATAAGTGAATCAAAATATGTTTGGGCAACCCAGAAAGGTATTTTTTTGTCAGGATTACCAGTTATCATAAGATTTACTTCAACACCACTCAATGCAGTTGTTTCAAGGGCATTCTGGAGACTTGTACTCGGTATAAAGTATGGAGTTTGTACATAAACAATTCTGTTTGAATTCATTATCATATTAAAATAAAGTTTTTCAAGGGAATACCAATCCGAATCAGGCCCACTGACAACTATCTGCATAGGTAAATTCCCTTCAATTTCTTCTAATTCAGGAAAATAACCTTCGTCATTAATATTCTCACCTCCGGAATTATACCAATCCGATAAAAAAACACTCTGAAGCATATGAACAGATTCACCCTGAAGTTTTATATGAGTATCCCTCCAGGTATTAAATTTTTTACCTCCATCCAGGTACTCATCTCCAATATTCATTCCACCTGTATAAGCAATTTTACCATCGATTACTGCTATTTTTCTGTGATTACAATAATTAAGAAGCCTTCCTGTAAATACATTTGCCGGATCAAGAAAATATTTTGTTTTAATTCCGGCTTTAGACAGATCCCTTTTAAATTTTTTAGACATCTTGTTAAAACAACCGACGCCGTCAAACAGAATTCTTACTGGAAGTCCAGCAAGGGCCTTTCTTTTAAGTATGTCTGCAATTTGACTCCCTATAATATCATCTCTGAAAATATAATATTCTATATGAATAGATTCAGAAGCTCCCTCCAAATCTTTTTTAAATGAATTAAAAAAACAATCTCCGGAATAAAATATTTCTAAAGTATTATTTAGAGTAATAATTGAGTTACTGCTCTGAAGAGACAAAACCATTGTTTTTGCAATATCATTATCAATTTGTGAAGATAACTCTCCCATAAAAACCTTCTGCCTTACCAGAATTGTGCCCAGTTCTTTTTGAAAAGTTATTTCAGGTCTTTGTTTTACTATTTTGTATTTTTTCCAGTTTATACCTCCCATAAGATAAAGGACGGCACCTATATATGGAAGAAATATAATTGCCAGCAACCATGCAAAAGATACTTCCGGGTGATTATTGTCTAAAAGTATTCTTATAATAAGAGTAAAGGTAAAGATAATGTATATCACATATAAAATACCCGGAATACTTATTTGGTTAATCATACTATCTCCTTTTAAAAGGATAACATAACTATTCCAAAAGTAGTAATTTTTTTAGTAAATGGGAGTGGTTCAGGCAGAAAAAACCTGTGTTTTCATAACATCAAGAAAACGACTGTATAGATCTTCTTTCTCATTTGTATAGGAAAAGGATAAATTTGTAAGAGCTGTTCTTAATAATGGATTTTTAAGTTGATTCATTATATATGCCAAAGACTTTAGATACTCCACCTGATTTGCCGGATTACTGCCAATAACAAGAACAAGATGTACGGGTTCTCCATCAATTGAGTTAAAATCAAGACCTTCTTTCGAAATACCCAAACCAATTCTAACTTTATCTATTGATGAGCACTTTCCATGGGGAATTGCAACATTATGACCAATGCCTGTTGTACAAAGATCTTCTCTGGTAAATATTTCTTTTAAAAAGGCCTCTTTGCTATTTGTATCTGTAAAAAACTCAAATACAGGACAATTACTTACAATCTCTCTGATTGCACTTAATTTATCCCGGCTCTTCAATCTATGTATAGAACATCCTTTTGTCTCAGAATTGGATATATCAACATAAGAAGAGGAATCTCTTGTTAAAGAATCCTGAAAATCAGCAGTCAGCACAAATACCCCTCCAGGTTAATTTCCCACAAAAACCTAAGTTAATACCAAAGGATATAAAAACTCAAGTACCAAAACTAACAAATAAACAATATATCTCTAATATATCAAGATTATTTGAGTTTTTCTATCAATCCTCTTCATCTTTCATTAATTTATATATTAATGATTCAACAAGAGCCTGCCATGAAGCATCAATAATGTTGTCAGAAACTCCAACTGTACTCCATCTTCTTTTGTCATCAGCTGAATTTATCATAACCCTTGTTACAGAGTTAGTTCCTTCTTCTGCATTCAGGATTCGAACCTTATAGTCTACCAGATGTACTTTTTTCAGTTCAGGATAAAATTTCTCCAGAACCTTTCTCAGGGCTTTATCAAGTGCTTCAACAGGGCCGCTTCCATCAGCTGCAGTATGTTCTATATGGGATTCATAACCATGAGATTCTGCAATTTCTTTTGGAACAGCTGCTTTAATAGTAACTTCAGACCATGATTCTCCATCTGCATTCTTCCATATATGAATACGGTACCCATGTAGTTCAAAGTAACGTTTCTGCTTACCTACAAGTGCGTTTGTTAATAATTCAAAAGAGGCTTCTGCACCCTCATAGTGGTACCCTTTGGCTTCAAGCTCCTTAACACGTTGTAATATTTTTCCTGCTTTTTCTTTATCAGCACGAAGATCTATTCCCATCTTATCAGCTTTTTCTATTATGTTACTTCGGCCGGACAACTCAGAAACAGTAATAATTCTTTCGTTGCCTACAGATTCAGGTGTTATATGTTCATATGTTGAAGAGTTGTTTCGTACAGCAGAAACGTGTATGCCGCCCTTATGAGAAAAAGCTTTTTTTCCTACAAAAGGAAGAGAATCAGGATGTGCCTGATTTGAAATCTCTGAGACAAGATGAGACATGTAGTACAGTTTTTTCAGATTTTCTTTCGGAACAGTTATATAATCATCTTTAATTGATAAGTTAGGTATAATAGAACATAAATTCGCATTTCCGCACCTTTCCCCAATACCATTAAGGGTTCCCTGAACCATTGTTGCTCCATTTTTTACAGCAGCAAGAGAGTTTGCAATGGCAAGTTCAGAATCATTGTGAGCATGAATGCCTAAAGGAGTAGAATATTTGTCTTTAACAGTCTTAAAAGCAGTATCAATAAAGTCTACCATTGACCCACCATTTGTATCACATAAAACAAGCCAGTCTGCACCACCTTTTTCTGCTGCTTCCAAAGTTTTAAGAGCATATTCAGGATTCGCTTTATAACCGTCAAAAAAATGCTCTGCATCATAAACAACTTCATCAAAATACTTCTTTAAATACTCCATAGTAGAAAAAATCATATCCAGATTTTCCTCATTAGTTGTTTTTAAAGCTTCTTTTACATGAAGGTCCCAGCTTTTACCAAAAATAGTAACAACAGGAACACCAGTCTCTATCATTTTTGCCAGATTCTTATCGTCCTGAATTTTTATATTTTTTAGTTTAGTTGATGAAAAAGCAGTTAGCTTTGCATTATTTAATTTAACCTTCTTCATCTCCTCAAAAAACGCAACATCTTTAGGATTAGATCCGGGCCATCCTCCTTCGACATAATGAACACCAAATTCATCAAGCTTTCTGGCAATCTTTATTTTATCATTAACGGTAAAATTGATCCCCACACTCTGGGATCCATCTCTTAATGTTGTATCAAATATTTTTATTTCTTTTTTCATTTTATCACTTAGCATATTATATACCTCTTTTTTACAATCTAATTGTAGGGTCTATCCCATCTGTTCATTGCGACTATTCCTGTTCTGGCTACATCACTAATTTGATGAGGCTCCAGGAGAGCAAGAAATGAATCAATTTTATCCGAATCACCTGTAATTTCAACAATTAAGCCATTTGTTCCTACATCTACAACATTTGCTTTGAAAACATTTATTATTTGCAGAATCTCATGCTTCTCATTTCCGGAAGCCTTAATTTTGATAAGACAAATTTCTCTTCCAACCATTCTGCTTTTGATTATAGGAACAACTTTTACAACATCAATTATTTTATAAAGCTGTTTCTGTATCTGCTCTATACTCTTATCATCACCTTTAACGACAATAGTAAGACGGAACATATCATTCTGTCTGGTAGGTCCTGCAGAAATACCATCTATATTAAAACCCCTTCTTGTTACAAGGCTTGTTACCTTGGAAAGAACACATGGATTGTTATGCACAAGTACCGATACGATATGATCTGTATATATTTCATCATCCATTATATTACTCCTCTCTACAACTTAGTTAAAACTTCATCCAGAGCTTTTCCTGCCGGAACCATCGGTAATACATTTTCATCAGGATCCACAACTACATGAACAAGCATACTCTCATCACTTTCCATAAGTTCCCTGATTACTCTATCAGCTTCTTTGGGATCTTTCAGCAAAACAGCCTTTATTTTAAAAACTTCTGCAAGCTTTACAAAGTCCGGATTAAAATCCATATCTGTACCTGAATAACGCTTATCAAACAGAAGTTCCTGCCACTGTCTTACCATTCCAAGATAATTATTATCAAGTATAATCATTTTAACTTTTAAACCATATTTCCTGATAATTCCCAGCTCCTGCATATTCATCTGGAATCCGCCATCACCGGCAAACATAAGAACCTGCTTATCAGGATTTCCTACTGCAGCACCTATAGCAGAAGGAAGACCATAACCCATGGTACCCAGACCTCCGGATGTTAAAAAACACCTGGGTTGTCTTATTCTATAATACTGGGCAACCCATATCTGATTTTGACCTACATCTGTCGCTACAACTGTATCTTCAGGAAAATATTTCTGAGCCAGCTCAATAATAGCCTGTGGTTTTATTTTATCATTATATTCATAACTTAAAGGATAATCCTTTTTATACTTTACAAGCTCATTTTGCCATTCAGAAATATCCATTTTAAAATCTACACAATTAAGCTCTTTTAAAACTGATTTTGCAGAACCTACTATTGGGAGTTCAACTGAAATATTTTTACCAATTTCTGCAGGATCTATATCAATATGAATAATTTTTGCATTTTTCCCATAGCTTTTTGGATCTCCAATTATTCTGTCAGAAAACCTGACACCCACTGCCATAATAAGATCTGCATTCTGAATTGCATAGTTACCATATAGAGTACCATGCATACCGATAAAACCAAAAAACTGATTATCATCTTCAGGATTTATACCATTACCCATGAGGGTATGAACTACAGGAATACCGGTTTTATTTAAAAACTCATTCATTTCCGGCATTGCGTTGGAAAGATTCACACCACCACCTGTAAGAACCAGAGGTTTTACGGACTCTGACAACAATTTTAAAGCACTTTTTATCTGTTTGGGATGTCCTGAATCTTTTGGCTTATAACTTTGAAGATCAACAGTTTCCGGATAATTAAAATGAAAATTCTGTCTTTGTATATCACCTGGTATATCGATTACAACAGGACCCGGACGGCCGCTACCGGCTATATAAAAAGCCTTTTTTATTGTAACTGCAAGATCTTTAATATTTTTAACAAGAAAATTAGCTTTGGTAATAGGTAATGTAATACCAGTAACATCTGATTCCTGGAAAGCATCTGTACCAATTAGAGTTGAAGCAACCTGGCCTGTTATAACCACTAACGGGCTGGAATCCATATATGCTGTTGCTATACCTGTAATTGTATTTGTTGCACCAGGACCTGAAGTAACAAGGACAACCCCTGTTTTACCTGTAGAACGAGCATAACCGTCTGCTGCATGGGTACCACCCTGTTCGTGTCTGGGTTGAATAAGGTTTAAACCTTCTCCATGTTTATACAGTTCATCAAATATTGAAATTACTGCTCCGCCAGTATAACAGAATACTGTATCAACTCCCTCTTTTTTAAGACTCTCAACAATAATTCGGGCACCGTTCATGTTTTCCCCCTTCCATACTTGAAGTTAGAAGTATATCGATCAGTTTT